>NZ_JASJEB010000099.1 GCF_030064895.1 Crocosphaera sp.
AAAGAATATATCAAAAACCAGTCAGGAGGGTTAGAAACTAAGAAATAAGGATGCTTCGCAGTTTTATATGTTGGTCGGGCATTCATCCCTAAGTTATGGAACGTTAGGGAATTCTGCCCGACATTCGGTTAAAAATATGTCCTCAAAGAGTTCGCCAACTCTTGGCTGAAGGAAGAATAAAAGGGGCTTTTAAGGATGGGCGGTTCTGGAAAATTCCTTTGTACAATGAGATGCCCAAAATTATTCCTGGAACCAGAGGACCAAAAGGGAAATGGCGCAAGCAACGTCAAGAAGTGCCTACCCGAATTCATGTCAATGGCAATAGCATCAAAAATAATATTGACAAAGAAAATCTAGAGCCTGTAATTATTATCCGTCATGGCTGGTCTCACAAAATTTATTGCGATGAAGTAGAGATTCAAGGCCCTTGTAAACTGACTTATTCCCCCCATAAATCTATGGTAGGAGGTGCTAGGGTATGGATTGAAGTAGATCCAAACATACCGATAATTCACAAGAATTTTGCTGTTTTATAGTATTTATTAGAACAAAAAAAACTCCTATATCTTGATATTGTGTTGCTGGCTTACTAAATTTTACCTGCATATTAATATTGTTCGCTTAGATGAACGAAATTGAATTATGACTATTATTACTGACTTAAAAACCTTATATGAGATTGATCCTGATCAATGGCGAGAAGAAACAATTAAGATTTTAAAAGAAAATCGTTTGAATGAATTAGATTTAGAAAATTTAATTGAGGAGTTAGAAGATTTGGGACGGAGTGAAAAAAATGCAGTAGAAAGTGTCTTAGAACAGGTTATACGTCACTTATTATTGCTACAATATTGGTCACAAGAATATCAATATAATCAATCACATTGGAAGGCAGAAATTACAGGGTTTCGTACACAACTCAAGCGTAAGTTAACTACTAATTTACAAAATTATTTACTAAAAGAATTACCATCACTTTATGAAGATGCCTTAGCTTATGTTAACCAAAAAACTAACTTTGAGGTTGAATTTCCTCCCGAAAGTCCTTATTCTCTAACAGAACTATTGAATATTAATTACTTTCCTGAACCAGAACACAATTAGTAATTCAGGCCAACAAGAAAAGGTCAACATTACTAACAAATACTGATCTCACACCACTATTTTAATATTTCTTGGCTTTAATTAAAGAAACTCTTCCCAAAATACCCAAATTAATGCAGGAAAATTAAAGTTTTTTATAATTTGGTCTAACCAATGAAGTCTTTTTAAATATATATTTAGTTCCCATTAACTCTTTTTTTTCTGATTGGCAACATCTTGTTTTTTTCTGCGTCATGAGAAATTAAGCATATTTAATATTGCTTTTCCTCACTCATTTGAGCCATTCTTATGACCATTTTAAAATCATTTTTTGCTCTTTCTTCCCTATTGGGTTTGTGTCTAACAACTTTGCCCAGTCAAGCTGCAAAGCGTTTTAGTCTGTATCTTCCTAACAATGATTTTTGTGCGGTATATAACGGAAGAATTCACAATGAGTATAAATTTGTACTCTGGGTTAACCAGGAAGATCAACTAACAATTGAAGCCAATGATTATTTAGAGGTTGCTGTTAGTCATCAAGGAAATGTCATTACCCCTTATCAGGTAGACTCCGATCACCAGCCCATGAGTTCCCAATGGTTTTATCAGACAAAAATGCAACAAAAACATACAATTTTAGTCAAAGGAAATACCCCCAGAGCGAATATTCGCTTCTGTCTTCGTGACAAATAAGTGAAAGGGAAAAATAGGGTTTCTTCCTATTTTTCCCTTGAGTTGCAATAATGAATTCTATTAGGCTAAATTTAACGGGAAATGATGAGTGTTAGGCGCGTGCATAGAGCGAATTCCTAAATTAGCACGATTAAGTAGATCCGCTTCTGTGGGAATAGCCCGGCCTTGACTATCAAGAATGGATTGATTAAAGTTAAACCCGTTTAAATTGAAAGCCATTACACTAATAGCTAAAGCAGCACACCAAATTCCAATCACTGGGAATACCGCCAATACAAAATGAATGGAACGACTATTACTAAAGCCCAAACTAGGGATAAGAACACGGCCTAAATAGCCCAAATGTCCGCTAACTAAGTTATATGTCCCTTCTTGTTGACCAAAATGATAACCTTGGTTAATGGACTCAGAAAGGGTGGTTTCTCGGATTAAACTGGAAGTTACCAAAGAACCATGCAATGCAGAGAGTAGCGCGCCGGCAAAGACACCTGATACCGCTAACATATGCAAGGGGTGCATCAAAATATTGTGGTCAGCTTGGAACGCTAACATAAAATGGAAAGTCCCACTAATTCCAAATGGCATCCCTTCAGAAAAGCTGCCTTGTCCTATAGGATAGATTAGGAAAATAGAGGTCGCTGCGGCAACGGGAGCAGAAAAGGCAACAGAAATCCAGGGACGCATTCCTAAGCGGTAACTTAATTCCCATAAACGCCCCAAATAGCACCAAACCCCGATTAAGAAGTGGAAAATAATTAATTGATAAGGGCCTCCATTATAAAGCCATTCCTGAACCGAAGCGGCCTCCCAGATGGGGTAAAAATGTAAGCCGATGGCTGCGGAACTGGGTATCACGGCTGCGCTGATCAGGTTATTACCTCCCAAAATAGAACCCACGATCGGTTCTCTGATTCCTTCCATATCCACTGGGGGGGCTGCCATAAAACCGATAATAAAGGCACTGGTAGCTGCGAGAATGGTGGGAATCATGATAACCCCAAACCAACCAATATAAATGCGGTTGTTGGTACTGGTTATCCATTCACAAACGTTGCGCCACAGAGGACCAAATTCTAGTTCTTTTTGGCGAGGAAATACATTCGTCATCGTTATTCCTCCTAATTATCTCAATTTTTTGCGATGAGATTAGCACATCAAAATTTAACGAAAGCGATCTGATGGCATCGATGAGTGTATCTTAATTTCATTGTACGCAATCAAGAAACAAATTCCTTAATTTCTTGTACTTTTATTAAGTTTAATTCTTGAGATAATCAAGTTTTGGACAAGAATTCATGCTCTAAAATAAATTCAATGGAAGGTTTTATTATCTTCAATTAAATCATCATAGTTAATCCCTGGTATATAATCTTGAATTTTTTGAATACTGCTTAAAATCAGATGGAGTTTTTATCATGTAAATTATCCTCAAATATTCTCGAAATATTGGCTATTGATTGAGGTCAGTAACTAACATCCTAGCTGCTTCGTATGCTGCATCTCTAAAGGGTAATAAAACGAGATCAGAACCAGCATTTTTTAGTATTTCCATTTCTCTTTCAGTGTGACTGGTTAAAGCAATTTTTCCTGGAAATTTTTGATATTCTAAAGTATGTAATAAAGTTAGGCCAATTCTTTCGCCGGGTAAGGTACTAATTACCCATTTAGCCTGATTTAAAGGCAGGGTTGCTGCAAACTCGGGATCTTCAGCATCTCCATAAAAAGCTAATAGTCCTTGATTACGCCATTCTCTTACTAATTCTGGGTTAAAATCTACCCCTAAAACTTGTAAATTTGAACCGTTTAATGCTCTAATTAAACTTCCTCCATATCGTCCTAAACCAAATACAATAATATCAACATTAGATAGATTAACTTCGTCTAAATCACCTAATTTTTGGTGATGATGGGGAATTAATTTATCAAAATGGGAGACAATAGGTAATAATTTTTCATAAATAATATGAGAATCCATAATCATATAAGTTGAGACTCCCATGGTAATTAATCCCACTAAAGTAATTAACCCTAAAACATTCTCATCAATATGACCTAACTCAAGTCCTAAAGCAGCAATAATTAAAGAAAATTCACTAATTTGACTCAAAGATAAACTGGTAATAGTGCTAGTATATTTACGATAACCCATACTACTCATTAATACCATAATCATCAAAGGTTTACCAAGTAACACAAATAAGGATAAAACCAGTGCCGAAATAATTTCGGCACCCAAATAACTAACATTAACATGAATGCCTAAATCGATGAAGAAAAATAGTAGTAAAAAGTCCCTTAAACTGACCAATCTTGCCCCAATAGTTGCCCGATAACTGGTCGATGCTAAAGATACTCCTGCTACAAATGCACCTACCTCTTTACTAAACCCTAAAGCGTCTCCCATTGCTGCTAAAGCGATGGCCCAAGAAATGGCAAAAATCAACAATAATTCCGTTGAATAAGCCAACGTATGGAGTAACTTGGGTAAAATATAACGGGTTAAAAAAGCAATAAATAATAAGAAAATTCCGCCTTTGAAAATAACTGAAATAATTTCTTGACCTAAAGACTGTTGAGAGTCCTCACTAAAAGCAGTTAACAAGATCATTGCGACGACAACAACTAAATCTTGAACAATGAGAACTCCCAAAGCAATGCGACCATGTAACGCATCAATTTCCTGTCTATCCGATAATAATTTAACAACAATAATGGTACTAGAAAAAGTTAAAGATAAGCCAATATAAAAAGCAGGAACCAGATTAAAACCTAACAAACTAGCCAGAAAATAACCTAAAATTCCCGTCATTATAATTTGACCCATACCAGCAACAATAGCTACAGGACCAACAGATTGAATTTCATGGGGATCAAGTTTTAAACCCACTACAAATAATAATAAAGCAATCCCTAATTCTGCTAATAATTCTACTTCTTCATTAGCAGAAACTAACCGTAAACCAGCCGGTCCGATGAGAATACCGACAATAATAAAAGCCATGATCAAAGGTTGACGCAACCGTAAAGCTAACGCCCCAACTGCTGTAGCGATCGCTAAAATACAAGCGATTTCTGAAAACACACTACCAAAACTAAACATAATAATTTCTTTTGATAACCCCTTTGCCTCCAATTGTAGAATTAAAGTGTAAGAAATCGGGAACAAAAAATATAACCCGATTGGGTGAGGGGATTTTTATGAAGATTAATTACATTGGAATTAAGAAAAAGATGCGAGGAGGCTCAACTATGAAAAGCAATATCTTTAACGCCATATTACTAGCGACCCCCCTTATCTTAGCTGGCCCTGTAATGGCAGGAAATCCGGCTCATGTGCAACAATTATTAGATACGGGACTCTGTCAAGGTTGCGATCTCAGCAACGAAGACTTAAGATATGCTCATCTCATCGGTTCGGACCTCAGAGAGGCTAACCTAGAAGGTGCTATTCTCATCGAAGCTAACCTAGAAGGGGCTGATCTCACCGGTGCTAACCTAGAAGGGGCAAACTTGACCGGCGCAATGTTAACCAATGCTAGTCTCAATGATAGCAATTTGGACAATGTTAATCTGGCCTCCGCTATCATTTATGATGCTGATGTTACCGGCGCATCTATGGAAAATCTCAACATCACCAATGCACAAATCTTTAATACTGGTATTGGTGTCGGTGGTGCAAAACCAACACCTTAACGAACTCAGAAGTCAACCCATCCTAGCAGATCCACCCCTAACCCTACCCACCCCTAACCCCTCCCAGGAGGGGAACATGAGGGGAACTGGGGCGACAACTTACTAAAAGTCTCTAATGCTTCGGCCTTCTTTATAAAGATCTTGAAAACAGCAAAAAATAATCAAACTTTAATGACTCAAAATTCCCTTCTAACTGACATCTTCCAAGACTGGACCTCTTCGGCTAAAGCAGTTCGGTTAGCTAAAAAATCAGCCTCAGAACTGTTTTGCCAATGAGAAACACATTGACGGATAGCTTGGACTTCCTCTACTAACTTATCAGGAGAAGATAAATCTTCAAAAGGTTCTCGAAAACTACGACCTAATAGGGCTACAGTAGAACCAAGACGAATTTGTTCTGCAATTATTCTTTTTGGATCAACTGGTAAATAAGTGGCATTGGGTGAACTTACACCACCAAAACCAAAGCGGATATTTGCTCCTCTGATGACTTCTGAGAGAGAATCAAGAACCCCATGACACAAGACTTCAAAAATAACATCTAAACCCAAACTAAGTCTAAGATCGTTGAGGCCAATGTGAATTTCATCAATTCCTGGTATTTGAACAATCTCTTCGATATTATCCAACGCAACTTTATTTTCTAAGAGGAGGGAAGTAGTTGCCCGTCCCCCCACAAAAGAAATAAACTCCTTAACCTGGAAAGCATTTTCAAACATGGGTAGCATAATGATCTGTGCGCCATCTTTTAAAACCTGCTCTACTTCCCGAGGGGTATTTTCGTGAAAAGAATTAATCCTAACCATGAGACGACATTGAGTTAATACGGAGGCAACTTTAGGTACATCTTCAGGACGATGTTGAGACAAAAAAAGTCCTTCTCCTGCTTGTCTCTGCTCTTTGCCTAAGGTTTCTAGATCAAAGAAAATTCTGTCAATACCAGCTTTTTCTGCTTGGATCGCTAGTTGATAGTCTCCACTAATTAAAGCTAATTCTAAATGGGGCATTTTTTTCACCATTGGTAAGGGATTTTGTCACTATTGTAGGGAATGCGTTCTTCATCGGGAGTTTCGTGATTAAAAGCAACAGAATTTAGATGTAGGGCAAAGGTCTCTTCTTGACCTATGGCCTGAAAACCATGCCAAATTTCTGGGGGAATTTGTACCAGTTTTGGAGCTAATTCTCCTAAGATGATAATGTCAACTTTACCCTGGGTAGGAGAATCTTCTCTTTCATCGAAAAGAACTAATTTTAACAGACCCTTAACTATGGTAATTTGATCCATTTGTACTTGATGTTTGTACCAAGCTTTGATAACACCAGGAAAGGTGGAAGTGATATAAGCTTGTGCGAAGCCAGGAAAGTCAGGATCATCGGCTCTCTGTACTTCCATTAACCGCCCTCGCTCATTGGGAAGAAGTTTAAGTGGTAATACCTTAACTCCTTTTATCCATTGCTCAGATGACATTTTTAACCGTTTCTCCTCTATACATTACATTACATTAGGTGTTGGATTAATAACAGGAATAGCATTATTTTTAATTCGCTCAAAATCACCCCTAAGAGCTTGCTCATCTTTTTGGTAATGGTAACCAAATTTTTTAAGAATATCCCATAAACGTAATCCAGTTTTGAGTTCTTTATAACGTTGTTTGAGGTAATCAAACCCTAGATATTTATAATGTAGTAATTTTATTTCTGACTGGTCAGGAAACACTACATTACCTGTCGGGTTTGCTTCATGACGACCGGGTACATAGTTCATTTCCTCAATCTCATTAGGATTAAAAATAGCCATTTTCCCTAGCTTCCTAACTGGCATTCCTTCTACCAAATTATCACAAAGTCTGCCTTGAAAATCAGGAAATTCTTCAGAAATCATTTCATAACCCTTAGAAGGTAAGATGGTTATCCCTTCTTCTTGACAGTATTTTAAATAACTAACTATATCCTGATGGTAAAGATGTTCATCAACGTTACAAATAATCACCCAATCTGCTTTTCCACGGCTTTTTTTCCAATAATCATTGTAAAACTTAAGGGCATTTTTCACAAAAGAACGGACAAATAAATTATTGCGGTTACGAAACTTTCCTAACTCCACATTAGGATAACTTTTTAATAACCCAACGGAACCATCGCTTGAACTATCATCTAAAATGATAAATCGCTCAGCAATAGACTGATAATGATTCATATAATAAGGTAGCATTCGCTCCTCATTCCAACATAGGGAATAAACATGAATTTTCATTTTTGGTTGACAAATATTTAGATAACTTTTTTACGTGATAACATATGATTGAAATTTTGGCAAGTGGAAACATTCAATCATTTTGGGGTATGGTTAAAGATGAGCCTTGTTATTATTCTGAGGAAGAACAACATCAAATGCAAACAAAAAATCATAATCAGTTAGCCTCTATTATTGATAAAGTTGAGAAAAAACTATTAACTTCTATTGAAACTACTCCTTATCGCGTCTTAAGAAAATTTGATTATTTACTGAGTTTAAATAGTTCACGCTCTATCCCACAGGAGATTATTGATTTTTTAGAAAGTTTACAAGCTGACTCTATCGCTCATACTAAGAGAAGTTTATTAAAACATCTTCAAAAGACTTATTTTTTATTGCAAAAATGGGGTAATCCTGACTATTTATGTTTAGCAGGACTTTTTCATAGCATCTATGGTACTCAGGATTTTAAAGAACTTCCTATGCTTCTAGAGAACAGAAAAAAGGTCAGGAATGTGATTGGTTCCCAGGCTGAAAAATTAGTTTATTATTTTTGTATTCAAGATAGAAGACATTTTGTTTCTAATTTTGATAAAAATCAAAAATTTACTATCTTATCTCGTTTAGACAAAAAAGAAATATTAATCTCAGAAAAGGAGTTCAAAGACTTATTAGAAATTAGAATAGCTGATCATTTAGAACAAATGTTATATACTAAACATCAATATGGATTTAGAGATTTTTTTCTCAAAGCTCAACCTTATTTAAGTGATCAATGCAGAGAATACTTTTCTATTGCTTACCGTGCAGTGTTGTGAAACTTAGGTAGTGTTTTTTAATCTGTCAGAACTCATATAAATGTCTGTAGAAAAAAAAGTAAACTAGAAGAGTAACAAAATAAATAAAATTTTATGGCCCGTAGACCTCCCCCTCGTTATTCCGATCGCCGTTCTAACCCTTCTCCATCACCCTCTCCAGCATCTAACATTAACTATGGAACCATCGCCCTCTTTGGTGGCATTTTCGTTTTAGGGATCGGGGTAGGGATAGGAGTTAGTTCTAATGCTAGTTTTGACCCCCAAAATGTCGCTTCACGGGAAGTTATCGATAAAAGCGCACCTAATGCTGAACTCTGTGTACAATACGGTGCAAGTTCCATTGTCACAGATATGCGAGTGTTCATAACCCTTAACCCCTTTAGTGTCTATGTAACTCAACCCCAAATGAAGCCGGGTTGTGTGTTACGTCGTTCTAATATGAACCTCTTGGAACAAAAACGACTCATTACCTCAGAACAAGCGAGAAACTGTCGAAACCGCATGAATACCTTTGGGTTTGTGGGATCTTTGGATAGCAACCCCAAGATTGATTGTGTCTATCCTAATGATGCTGCCGGCAACCTATTTTTGAACCCACCTGGTTCGGTTAACCCTCGTTCGGAAGGGGAGAACTTTTAAATTAGTCAAAATCCGATAAAATAAGACACAAATAATTTAATACATTTAGTATGACGATTTATCAAAACAAAGCCATTACTATTGCTGTGGTGGGAGACGTTCACGATCAATGGGAAACTGCGGATAATGATGCTTTAGAAGGGTTAAAAGTTGATCTGGTTTTATTTGTGGGGGACTTTGGTAACGAGTCGGTTCCCGTAGTGCGGAAGATTAGTCAGTTATCTGTACCAAAAGCGGTGATTATGGGTAATCATGATGCTTGGTACACTGCTTCGGGTTGGGGACGGAAAAAATGTCCTTACGATCGCTCAAAAGAAGATTGGTTACAGGATCAATTGGATATTTTGGGGGATATTCATGTGGGTTATAGTAAGTTAGATTTTCCTCAATTTAATCTTTCTGTTGTGGGGAGTCGTCCCTATAGTTGGGGGGGACCGGAATGGAAAAATAAACAGTTTTTGAGCGATCGCTATCAAGTTTCTGGGTTTAAAGATTCAACGGAAAAAATCATGTCTGCTGTGCAAGAAACTAGCGAACAAAATGTTATTTTCTTGGGTCATAATGGGCCTGCTGGTTTAGGAAGAGATCCCGAAGCTATTTGTGGTAAAGACTGGCAACCTATCGGGGGTGATCACGGTGATCCAGACTTTTCTCAAGCGATCGCACAAAGTTATGATTTAGGGAAAAAGATTCCTTTAGTAACTTTTGGTCATATGCACCATAGTCTCCGTCATACTCGTTCTCGACTACGTACAAAGGTGGTAACAAATGCAGAGCAAACTGTGTTTTTAAACGCTGCTTGTGTTCCTCGTGTTATTGAAGAAAATGGGCAGAAATTACGTAATTTTTCTTTAGTTTCTCTGGATAATAATACTGTGACTAATATTGCTTCTGTTTGGGTTGATGCTCAAGGTGCGATCGCTACTGAGGAATGTCTTTATAAACAACCTGTTCTTTCTCCTATCTATTAATTGTTATGAGGTTATTATCTCCTTTTTATTCTCAATCTTTTGCTCCTTTATTTATTTATTTTCCTGGGATGGATGGGACGGGAAAATTGTTTGATAGACAAGCAGAAAAACTGAAGGATTTTTTTTCGATTCGTTGTTTATCTATTCCATCTCATGATCAAAGTGATTGGTCAACTTTGGTTGATAAAACTGTTACTTTGATTAGGAAAGAGTTAGAAGATCATCCTCATTCTTCTGTTTATATCTGTGGGGAATCTTTTGGGGGTTGTTTGGCGATGAAAGTTGCTTTAGCTGTTCCTGAATTGATCGAAAAAATCATTTTAGTTAATCCTGCATCCTCTTTTAATAAACATTCTTTTTTAAAGTTAGGAGTTGAGTTAAATCAATGGGTTCCTAATTTTGTTTATAAAGTAGCTACTGTGGTTCTTTTAGGGTTTTTAGGTTCATCAAATCGTATGAATAATAAGGATAGTCAAGCTTTATTAAATGCGATGCAATCTCTTCCTCAAGATGTGGTAAGTTGGCGACTTTCTTTATTACGAGATTTTCGGATTAATAGTTCAAAATTGAGGATGTTTGAAAAACCTATCTTATTATTAGCTAGTCAAGAAGATAAGTTATTACCTTCGGTACAAGAAGGAAGAGAATTAATTAATTATTTTCCTAACAGTCGCTTGACAATTTTACCAGAAAGTGGCCACGCTTGTTTATTGGAAAATGATATTAATTTATTAAAAATTTTAGAAAAAAATGATTTTCTTTCCGAAAGAAATACGTTAACAATGAACAATTAATAATGGATAATTGATATAGCAGTTTCCATACTTGTTAGGTACAGAGGTTATCGCTTTGAGGCAGGAGGCAGAAGGCAGGAGGCAGGTGTTAGGTGTACCTCATGAGTCCGAGAAACGCTATAGCTGTTCCCCTCCTGGGAGGGGTTAGGGGTGGGTTTGCTTAGGGGTGAGTCGGTTAAATTATAAATTCCTAAATTGTCATTGCGAAAAACTGTAAATCTCTTTAAGAAATTTTAGGCAATGGGATAGAAAACAAATCTAGCTACAGCGACTAAAAAACCACCAACTGCCGTTACTAAAATACCTATCAACGTCCAAATTTGTGCTTTAGTTGATCCTTTTAATTCCGTGACATCTTGATTCAGATTTTTTACTTCTGTCTTAATTTCTGCTAACTCAATAGTTGCTCCTTTTAATTGTGTGACATCTTGATTTAAGTTTTTTACTTCTGTCTTGATTTCTGCTAATTCAACTTCAATGGTGTTTAGCTTCTCTGACTGTCTATCTAGTTTGTCTTCAATGCGCTTAAGAATTTCTGCGGTGGGATAAGTAACGGTAGATGGTTCATTCATGAGTTAAACTCCTAAGTAACAACAGATAATTGTCATTGCGAGGGGGTGAATTACTACTAGATACTGATTTGTCTTCGTTAACGCCCCGAAGCAATCTCTATTTTTCTTTTCAGTTGTGTTAGAGATTGCTTCGGAGGCAACATCAATCTTAAACTAAGCTTCAGTAAAAGTTTTGCCTCCTCGCAATGACAATTTACCGTTGCTTAAGCTAACACTCATGAATATTATTATGTCCTAATTTCTTGTTTCTCACATATATTTTACTGTAAAAGTTCTTTAAACTGTTCATTATCCCGAATATTATCAAAGTCTGTGTCTGTTTTTGCCATGTCTTTATATTTAACATCAAGGTTAATCCCTTGTTGTAAATTTTCGATGGCTAATTGTATGTTATTTTGTAAGGCATAAGCACAAGCTTTATTGTAGTAAGCTTCATGTAAATCTGGTTTAATTTCTAAAACTTTGTTGTATGAGGCGATCTCATCATCAAACCTTCCTAACTTACCTAAAGCTATACCTCGGTTATACCAAACATCATGATAATCTGGTTTAATTTCTAAAGCTTTGTTGTATGAGGCGATCTCATCATCAAACCTTCCTAACTTACCTAAAGCTATCCCTCGGTTATTCCAAGCTTCATGATAATCTGGTTTCAATTCTAAAGCCTTGTCATAAGAGGCGATCGCATCATCGAACCTTCCTAACTTACCTAAAGCTATCCCTCGGTTATTCCAAGCTTCATGATAATCTAGTTTAAATTCTAAAGCTTTGTTGTATGAGGCAATGGCATCATCGAACCTTCCTAACTTACCTAAAACTATCCCTCGGTAATTCCAAGCTTCATATTTATCTGGTTTAAATTCTAAAGCTTTGTCAAAGGAGGCGATGGCATCATTAAACCTTCCTAAGTTAAATAAAGCTACCCCTCGATTATACCAAGCTTCATCTTTATCTGGTTTAAAGTTAACAGCAATTTGACAACAATCAACTGCTTGCTGATAAGCTTGTGAGTAATAGAAATTATGCCCTAAACTCCATAAAAATAAATCACAACTAAATTCTGGATCATCTTCTGTAACAATCTTTTCTGCTTCCGTTTTTGCTTGCTGTAAATAATCCAATTTTTGAGAAGGTTGACAACGTTTTGATTTATATAGTAATCCTGCAAACTTAGCAATTCCTGTCAAGTTAGGGAGATTCCGAAAACAACGATTTAAAGCTTGATCAACATCTGCCTTTTTTATATCGCTAAATACTTCTAAAAACCAATAAGGGATGGATTCTGATTCTAAAACATCATAACTCTGCTCAATAGCTATTCTTATTTCTTTTAAACATTGCGTTAAAGGATAGATTAAAAGAGTATCTTTATCACTATAAATATCTACTTCACTTATAATATCTTCTACTGGTATTTTAACAACATCATCCTGTTTAAAATACCGTGACGTAAATAGATAAGAGATTAATTCAATCTCACTGTTTTCTGTTCCTGCATATAACTGATGATAGAGAAATTCGCTAGTATAGTCTCGCCACCGAGGATTATCATATTGTTGTGCCGGGGAACTATTATCATAAAGTTGTTCATTTCTTCTCTTTTTAAAATAGTCAGCCAACTGTTGATGAGTTTGTCTAAATTCTTGTTCATCTTCTCGCCAAAATTCTTGTCTAAATACATCCCTTGCCACATCATCTAAGCGATATTTTCCATTTATATATTCTACAAAATCTCTTTTTATCAACCATTCAAAACAATTTATATTTTCATCCACTGCATTCTTAAAATCTAAATTTTCTTGTTGCTCAATTAAACATTTTATTACTTGTTTATCGAACCAACGACAACAAGCAGCCAGAGAAATAAATCGTTTCTGTGTATTATTTAAACCCTGGAGTAATAAACTAACGATATCTTGATTTAACTGCGAGAAATCAATGCTTTCTTTTCGTTCTATTCTGTCCCTAATTTTACCCAAATAATAAGGTAAACCTTTGGTTACTTTAAATATTTGTTCAATAGTTGATTTATCTCTAATATTTATTGATTGTAAATAAGTTTCTGTTTGTCCCTGATCAAATCTTTCCAAAGGACGATCATAAATAAAATTAGTATCCTGTTGTAATTTTCGCCATGATTCATTTTTTAAGATGTTATTTCTTCCAGCAATAACAACATAAATATTACTCTCAGTAAACTTAGCATTACCTATTAAATATTTCCACAACCAAGCATCAATATCAGGAGAAACCTTTTCATAAGTATCTAACACTAAAATAACTGGTTTTTTATGTTGCTTACAAGACTCAAGAAACGCCTCAGTTAGTTTAGGTAAAGGTTCCCACATCAATTCCTTTAATTCTCGTTTATCCTTCGTCTTTCTATGTTGTTGTAATAATTGTTTAACTCGATCAGCTTCCGATAGAATAATTCCAGCAGTATCAACAACAGTTTCAGCAGTTTTTTTAACAGTATTTTCAGGTAAAACAGCAGCAGGGGTAAACTTAGCAAATGTACTTGCACCCTCACTAATTAACTGTTTAACTAATTTTTGCTGTTCTGAATCAACCTCTGTTTTACCTTCACTTGGTGTAGTTTCCAACTCATTAATAGTGTCCCAATATTTTTGATAAAGTTCTTTAAATGGGTCACTAGAAAATGATTTAACTCCTAAAAAATTATTCTCAGGTAACTGGTTATACAAAACATTCATTAATTTTATGCTGTTGCCAATACCTGCGGTTATGCCAAAAGAAACCATAGAAAAATCGGCAAGATATTGCTGATATTCTGCTAATTTTTGAGTTAAAGTTGTCTTGCCAACTCCACCAATACCCCAAACCAGAAAAACATAATATTTCGAGTTAGTTTGCTTGTTTTCTAACTGTTCAGTAAGTGTCGTTTCTAACGCTTCAGCAGCTTCACGGGAGATATAGGGAAAATTGAACATTGTACTGTGAGGAGTTAGGAGTTAGGAGTTCGGGGTTCGGAGTTAAGAGATCAGTTTCCCATTTGATGTGTAACGTTATCCGTCAAAAAGTGTAGTGGATTTTTTTAACTATAGCACTACGGATTTTGATTTTTGATGTTGCAGAGATTCCTAATTCCTCGGAATGACAATTATCAATTATCAATTATCCATTATTAAATAGAATGGTAGGTTACGACGGATTTTTATAGCAATTTTCATTTGCATAGATTACAAACTCAAAGAAAAATACTCCCCACACTTCCCACCCCTCCCACACCCCCCACCCTCACTAAACCGAGATTTTGATACACCCAATTGAAAACTGCTAATGGCCGTCTAACCCACCCTACAGATTAATTGTTGCGTTTCAAACTTTTAACCAAAGCTTTAAACTGTTGCCTTAAATAGTCAACATTTTGATCATTATTTCCGTATCGCCAACTAACATAAGCTGAAGAAATTTGATCAATAATTTCTGCTTGTTCTTGGGGATGTTGTTCATAGGATACATTAACGTATTCTAAGGGAGTTTGTGCAGGATGTTTAGGATAACCTTTTGCTTTAAAGACACTCAACATTTCTGCGTATAATTTTGCCATAGGTGGTAATTTTGCTAGGTGACGATAATAACCCAATTTCTTTAACTGTCCCCAACCTAACCAACCTAATAAACCGAAAAATACCGCTAATAAAAGTCCAACTAATGTCCCCACTAACCCACTGGAAATAAAACGCCATAACCCAACTAAAAAGCGAATAAAGCCAACAATTATTTTAGTCCAAAGAATGTTGAAAAAGTTAGCTACAGGAGAAGGCAACCATCCAGCTATTAACTTCCAAAATTGCCTTAAAACCGTAAAAGTTTGATCTTCTTCTAAAGAAGGGGGAAATAAATCATGGCCGGGAATTGCATCAAACCCATACCAACCAAAATGAGGAAAATATACCTCAGTTAAAGCATAAGCATCGGTATTTTTTACCACATAAAAACCAGTCAAAGGATTAAACTTGCCAGGGCCAAAACCAACCGTTACCCTAGCAGGAATACCCACCGAACGTAACATAATTGTTAACGCAGTAGCAAAGTGATCTGGATTACCTCCTTCCTGTTTAAATAAGAAAGATTCAACTAAATCTTCACTCTCATCAAAAAAGGGTAAATCTTCTCGAATTTGATATTGTTGTTTAACCGCTTGAGTTAAGAATAAAACCTTTTCATAGGTTGAGTTAAAAGGTTTTTCTGTTTTACTTAAAATTTGTTCGGTTTTTTCCCGTATTTTTTCTTCAATTTCTGGGGGGATATCGAGATAAGTTGCTTTAATTTTATCAGAATAATCTTGAGGAGATTTTTGTAATTGAGTGCGATCTCGATAGGGAACATCGGAAACAACAGTATAGGTTAATCCTTCTACTAAACCAACAGGTGATCGCAAATTATCAATATCATCAATCCCGATTTCTTGTGCTGGAAAATAAAGATGTCTGGGGACAGAAAGAGTAGGAACAATATTAGGTAAATCAGCAACTGCTGTGTAGCTTTGAATTATTCGTTTTGTTCTCATTGCAGTAGTAGGAAAACGTAAGAAAAATTTATAAGCCCATCTTTCTCGTCTAATAGTATTAAAATCTTCATCATTAGTGATTTCCCATCCTTGTCCCGTATAATGATCAAAAGACAAAGCTTTCCAAAAACCAGGAGATTGCGATCGCACTCTCATAACAACTTTAGGAGTCATTTCACCCCGAAGATTTTGATTTATCTTCGTATTAAACCCATAATAATAAGTGTCATCAACTTCTCCTTCACCCTGATAGGGATTATTATTTTCTTCTTGTCCATTTCCTCCTTGTCCTTGGTTTTTATTATCGTAACCTGGGTTCATAATTCCCTTATTTTGTCCCCCAAATTTTTGACTATCGGCATCCAATGGACTATCAACGGGAAAGCTTTGTAATTGATAGCCTGGAAATCTGGGCATTAGGGTAAAAATACTCAAGCCAAATACTAAAGTAATAGCAATTAAAATACTAATACTTTTCAAAGAAACTGGAGAATATTTAGCCTTCTTTTTAGCTTTTTTAGATGATTTAAACAGCGATTTAAACTCTTTATCAACCACCTCTAATCCTAAACGTGAGCGATAATCTAATACCAATGTGGGAATGGCTAAGATTAAGAATAATAATAACCAAGGAGCAAAAGCAAGCGTCTGGGAAATAGTTCCTGCAACCCCCAATAAAATTAGTCCAATAACCATTGAATAGCCTAAATCTTTACGCCTTGGTAAATCAAAACTATGTAAAACTTGTAATTGAACCAATAATTCTGCTAAAACTAAACGACTATCATTAAGACTTCCTGCTAAGTTAATCAGAAAGAAACAAAGTACCGCTAACATAGCAATAGCTAAGAAAAATTTGAGGGTAATATTGCGATGTTGACGACGATTCCAACTCCAAACAGCACCAATAATACTTAAAGGAATAGCCCAGAAACTCATCTGTGTTCCGGCAGCAATATCGGTTGCAATAATACCGACAATTACTAAACATTGCACTAAAGCACGAAAAATAACAGATTCTTCTGTTTTTACAGGGGGCGCAGATTTAATTTGTTGGCGAAATTGTTGATATAAAGATGATGATTGTGTCAAGGTGTTTTTCATACAATAAGCAACGTCCAACGTTGTCAAAAGTTTAGATGTTTTGACAAACTAAATATTCATACCCTGAGTTTGACCTCAAAACTAGAATTTTTCCTAGACCGAACTCAGGTTAATAGATAGCCTGTAATCTAAGAATTCCCAATATTTCCAATTTTGCTGCAAAATGTTAAGCAATAGTTTTCCGTTGGGTGTATCAATATCTCCCCTCTTGTTCCCCTTCTGTTCCCCTTCTAGAAGGGGCTATACCAAATCCGATTGTCAAAACCTAAAAAGCCGTGAGCGAGAGTTAGCCACATCCTTTTAAGGCGTGGCGGTGGAGCGAACGGGGGTAGTTCACCCCTGCCTTCTGCCTCTAATTATTAAGTATTCTTGTTCTGATGTAAGAACTGAGTTTAACTTAATATTTTTCTCCAATCTTTTCCCCATCCCTGTGTCAAGAGATAATTTTGCAACCTTACAAGACAAGGTAAAAACAGAAAAGGGAGAGCTTTCCCTCTCTGTTTTTGGTGATCATTACAACGAAAAAGCCTTAAACTAAGAGCATAGTAAAACCATAAATTATGAGGACAGATTACAATGGATGCTGACACCAACAAACTCAAAAAAATGATCGAACGAGCTTTAGCCGATGGCCGCTTATCTCGTCAGGAAGATGAAGACATTAAAGCTGCGATCGCAGCCGATAACAAAGTAACAGAAGAGGAAATGAAACTATATCGAGAATTACAACAAATGGTCTTTGAAGGGGATCTAAAAATCGATGATTAACAAAGGGAAAAGTTTACTTGTTTTCCAAACGAAATAAAAAGATCATCAATGCGACAACCCCTACCTGTAAAGCAAAGTTAGGTAAAGCGGTTGTCACATCTTTTCCTGCGGCCAACTGGGCTAAAAACACTAACGCCCCCACAAAACCCGATGCAGCAAAGGCAATATAGAAAAATTTCCTCAAGCCTTTATAGGGGGCTTTTGCTTCTGCTCTTAACGCAGCGTACTTTTGAGGATCAAGTTGAGGACGGGACTTTTCGGGGGGCTTATCCATCAGCTAATTCCATTGATACAGGTTAAAATATGATACATTATTAAGGTAATCATTATCCAGGCCACGTTAGCTCAGTTGGTAGAGCACATCACTCGTAATGATGGGGCCGCGAGTTCAAGTCTCGCACGTGGCTTTATATTATGTACAATGAAATATTACTTGTCATTCATGACGAATAATTTTTCAAGGTTCAGGAAGAACAACTAAAAAAGATATAAAAAAACTAGTTAGAAGGAGTAATATTCATCAAAAATCTCTCTTTTAACTTTGTTCTATCTTAATTAATCTTCTGCCCTCTTCCTTAAAACTTCTGCCTTTATAATTAACAAGATGAAAATACCTTTAAAAAATTTCGTCAACGCTTCAGTAACCGAGACCCAGATCATCATTGGTTAGAGTTAGATAATCAAACATTACTGTATCAGTTAGGTGGATGGACAAGAGATCGCAATACAGGAGAAGAAGGGTTAACCGTTGCAGGATTATTAATGTTTGGACGAGAACGCAGTATTTTAGACGCTTTTCCTCATTATCATCTCGATTATCAAGAAAGATTATCTAATGATCCAGAAAAATGCTGGACATATCGCCTAACTATTGATGGTAAATGGGAACCCAATTTATTTAACTTTTACTATCAGGTTTATGGTCGTTTAGTGAAAGATTTAAACGTTCCTTTCCAATTAGATCAAGATGCAGTCCGCCAAGAGCAAACCCACGTTCATGAAGCATTGAGAGAAGCATTTGTCAATAGTTTAATTCATGCTGATCATCACGGCTGATCATCACGATCGAACTCCGAACATTATGACTCAAGCTCCGAACATTATGACTCAAGCTCCGAACATTACGACTTAAGCTCCGAACATTACCAACAATTACAAGACATCGCTAAACCTGTAAGGGAGAAAGGTCGCGCTAAGAAAGAGATTGTACAAGATGCGATCCTCCAACTTTGCTCCGAACATTGTTTATCCCTCCGAACATTAGCAGAGCTTTTAGGCAGAGAACCTGACAGTATCCGAAATCACTATATAAACCCAATGATACATAAGGGGGTTGATGCTGCTCCCAAAAACCTACCTAATATTCCCTAAAATTACTTATATTAGTATCTAAATTTCATAAATAAGTAGGTTATTGTGTTTAAAACCCTAATATGATACAATTAAACTTAACAGTTTTGGTCATTATCTCAAAAATGCCATGTTGTTAGGCTTTAAAACCCAACTTAAATTAAATCAAAATCAACGTCAACAACTGG
>NZ_JASJEB010000187.1 GCF_030064895.1 Crocosphaera sp.
GATTGTTCTTTATGGGTTGGAAACAACCCGAATGAAAACACCACTTTTTTCGGAATTGTTTTATTTAACTGCTTCTTTCGGAGGAGATACCACTCCACCCCCCTATGTAGAATCTTATATCATTGAACCTTTAGTTAAATTATCTCAATTAAATCACCTAAAAACTACAAGAAAAATTCATTTTATTCCTCAGTTTTTTATTATTTCTAGTCTTCATACTCAACTAATAGAAAATAGTCATGACAAAGCAGGAAATCCCATTAATAAAAATTTACATATTTATAACTCAAGGGTTACATTGTTAAGAATTAATGATTTTATTAAAACGTTTTTTTCAGATGTTGCTACCTATTGTCATATCGTTGAATTTCCTGCGTATCAAACCAATAGTTTAGCTAGATTATTTCTAGGCTGTTTATGGAAAAATATTCCTATTGATTCTAACACTTTAAATAATCTTTTTGCAATTAAAGGTAATGTACAATCTTCTCTGACTGAAAATAATCACATTGATTATGTCAAAAAAATATTAGGTAATGAGGTTAATCCGTATGTATCTCGTCATCTATTTTCAAATATGATTTTTTCCCATGCTAACACTTTAAAATTTGCTTCTGATGCGACAGAACCACAGTTCCATTTAACCTCAATGTCTTTGTATTCATCCTTAAGACAACAGGGAGAAAATCTTATCAATTCTCTCCTATATTTCTCTAAAAAAATGAAAGAGGTTGGTTCTCAAATTGAGCAAAATTACTCGTATGCGGATCTAGAAAATTTAATGAATGCTCAAATTTCAAAATTACCTCCAGAAACGAAAGTTCATGGTCAATTAGGAATGACAGACTGTCATGCTTGTTACTATAAACATAAGGAGGAATTTTCTTTAAAAGAAATTATTGATTTTCAGAACTATTCTGCTCAAAAGCTAATGGAAAATAAACGAGATAATAAAGCAAAAAAACTAGAAAAAACTTTTGCTCGTTCCACTGATTTATTAGGAAAGCAAAGTTACCTAGATTTCTTGACTATATGGCAACCTATCTATTTAAACCTAAATACAGAGTCTAAACAACTCATGAAATCTATCAATCAACAATCTGATGAGATGAGAAATTTAACTTTACCATTACCCATCACTCAAATTATCTTTAATTATTATCTTTCTTAACTAACCACTGACATTGATCTTTTTATGACACAGACAATAATGCAATTAGAAACCTTACAAAAAGAATTAGCTGAAAATGGCTATTTACATATTCAATCTTCTCCTGATGATTGGATGAACTTTATTCAAAAAGTTACCCAGTGTAAAATTATGCCTCAAGACGAAGGAGAATTGATTTATGATGTTAAGTCAACTCCAGGTTATGAAAGACTTTCCAATGGAAAGAGTCAAAATGCTTTACGTCCCCATACAGAAGCATCCTATCGGGATATCCCTCCTCAATATATTGTCTTAAGATGTTTACAACCTTCGAGTTGTGGTGGAGGTTATACAGCATTCGTGGATGGTTATGATTTTCTTGATAATCTTAGTCCAGAAGTCAAAATTAGATTATCAAATGAACATCATAGATTCATGTCCAATCAAGGCCAACTAGAAACTTTTGCCCCTGTTCTTAAGTTTTCTCCCTCAAATCTTCCCATGCTCAGATTTAATTATAATGCTTTATACTACGGAGAACATTCTCCAGATGTTTCTAAAATGAGTAATCAACAAGAGCCTTTCTTGCCTAATTTTTGCCAAGAAGTTTTTAATTTCTTCGAGACTCAACAAACGTCAATTCGTTTACAAAAAGAAGAAATGCTTATTCTTGATAATTATCGAATGCTGCATTTAAGGACAAGTTTTTCTGATCCCAATCGTCATTTACAAAATATCTGGATGGGTTCATAGCGGTTTTCAATTGGGTGTATCAAGATTTTAGTTAAGTTGAGTGTGGGAAGTGTGGGAAGTGTGGGGGGAATTTTTATGTCGTTCCTTAGTCTATCCTCAAGAATCGACCCCCTAAAAGTGCGTGGATTGTCAACAAGAACAAGATAGGATAGAAAAAGCGAATGCCCTTGATATCCAATAACTATATTTGTTCGATGAAAGTATTGTTTAAAGTTTGGCGACAAAAGCCCCATCAAAGTCCTCAGCTAAAAACTTACACCTTAGAGGTTCAAGCGGGTAACACAATTTTAGAATGTTTAAATCGTATTAAATGGGAACAAGATGGGAGTCTCGCTTTTCGCAAAAATTGTCGCAACACCATCTGTGGCAGTTGTGGCATGAGAATTAATGGTCGTTCGGCTTTGGCCTGTAAACAAAATGTGGGGCAAGAGTTAGCCATGTTACCCTCCCCTGAAAATGATGACTTACCCACCATCACCATTGCCCCTCTGGGTAATATGCCAGTGATCAAAGATTTAGTGGTCGATATGTCAGGGTTTTGGGATAAGTTGCAAGAAGTTGATCCCTACGTCAGTACCCCAGGGCGCAAGATTCCAGAACGAGAATTTTTACAAACTCCAGAAGAGCGATCGCAGTTGGATCAGACGGGCAATTGTATTATGTGTGGAGCCTGTTATTCTGAATGTAATGCCTTAACGGTTAATTCTGAGTTTGTTGGTCCCCATGCTTTAGCTAAAGCGCAACGGATGGTGGCTGATTCTCGTGATACTACCATAGAAGAACGTCTCGAAAGCTATAACGAAGGAACCCAGGGGGTTTGGGGTTGCACACGCTGTTATTACTGTAATGCGGTTTGTCCAATGGAAGTTGCCCCGATGGATCAAATTAGTTATCTTAAACAAGAAATTTTAGAGCGCAAAGATGCTCAAAGTAGTCGCTCTATTCGTCATCGTAAAGTGTTAATCGATCTGGTTAAGCAAGGGGGATGGATTGATGAACGGAAGTTTGGGGTTTTTGTGGTGGGTAATTATTGGAGAGACTTACAAGGTTTACTCTCCATTGCACCCTTGGGCTTACGAATGTTAAATCATGGGAAGTTTCCCCTCTCGTTTGAACCCTCCGAAGGGACTCAAGAAGTGCGATCGCTGATTGAATCAGTACAGAATCACCCTTAACCCATAACTTCTGCATGGGCTTAATATTAACGAAGTCAGAAGTTCCTCACTGCGTAGGGCGCGCTATCGCACAGAAGTTGTTTTTGAGACAGAGATTACGGTGCGACCCCGGCGATTCGTACCGTCGAAGACGCGCCGTTAGGCAACCGCCAAGGGAACGCACACCAAGAGATATGCTCCGTTTCAAAAACGATTCGCCTTCAAAGGCGGGGTTTTAGACCCAATTGTTTTCGATAAAAGACAAAGAAATCTTCTAGAAGCTGTCAAAAAAGTCCATGAACAGCAACTCCAAATGTGGGAAAAAGAAACCAAAAGTGTTCCCCAAAGAATTGTCAGTATAACTCAACCCCATATTCGACCTATCGTGAGAGGAAAAGCCGGAAAAACCACAGAGTTTGGAGCTAAACTATCAGTAAGTTATATAGGGTTTGCTGAAAAAGTCACTCAAAAAATTAGGAGGCCAAAAGCCAGTAATTTGCCTCTAAATTAATAACTTTAACTGCTACAAAAGAATTAATAGAATAAGTTTTCATTATCACATTCTGTTTATTTAGTTCAAATGTTTTATTAATTAAAGAAAATGATAAAAAAGGCAATAAAAACTGCCGAAGCAGTTGGGAAAGATTAACTACTAAAAATGTAATAGCAATAGCGGTTTCCGAGGTTTCTTTTAGCTTAGTTTTAACCAAATCTAGACTAAACTTTCTTTTCGCTTGTCCAAATTTTCCTTCAATTCTATTCCTAAATGCTTCGTCTATTCTAGTTTGTCTCTTCTCTTCTTCACTGATGTTCTTAGGAGGTCTTCCTAAACCGATGACCCTTTGTCTAATTCCTCTTTGTTTACACCAATCTTTATTCGCTTTACTTCGATAAATTCTATCTGCATGAACTGATGATGGATAATAACCATAAGTCTGCTTAAATTTTTCAACTTGTCCTTGTAAGTCCCCAGATTCATTAAAATTTTCCCAACTTATTCGGTCTAAATATATATAATTATCTATATAGCTTATAGATAGTTTTGCTCCAAACTCTGTAGGTTTTCCTGCTTTTCCTCTCACGATAGGTCGAATATGCGGTTGAGTTATACTGACGATTCTTTGGGGAACACTTTTGGTTCCTTTTTCCCACATTTGTAGTTGCTGTTCATGGACTTTTTTGACAGCTTCTAGAAGATTTCTTTGTCTTTTATTTAAGCTATCTAAGGTCGCGCCCTCTAAGATTAGTTTCTCTATACTAACTAGATTCCTTTCAATATACTTAAGTTGTTTTCCAATCGCTTCTCTACCCTCTTTTTTAGTAGAACGACGGTTTTTCACTATTCTTAAATATTCTTTTCTAGCTATATTTCGATAAGTTCTGGGCTTTTTCTTTAATTTTACTTTTATCGATTCATAAAGAGTATCTATTATCTGTTCAGTTGCCTTTCTTCCTTGATTTAATATTTCTAAATCTGTCGGATATTTTATATCTCCAGGGGCGCAGGTGGCATCTAAGATCAGTTTGCCTTTGTTTTCCCTCTCTCCTATTTCTTCTGAGTCTGAGGTTGATTTTTCTTCTTTTTGCTCTGTCTTCTCCCTTCCCCTTTTTACCATTTCTTCATTAATTTGGTTGACCAGTTTCACAGTAATTCTTTGTCTAAAATGTACCATCATAGAAGCCTCAAAGGGAGCTTCAAATGTATAGGTTTCTAATCCGATAAAGTATTGTAAATATGGATTTTCTCTTATTTGTTCTACAGTTTCCCTATCGCTTATCCCTAGTTGCTCTTTAATGATTAAGGCTCCTAACGCCATTCTAAATGTTTTAGCTGGCGCACCTTTTTCTCTTTTAAACTGTTTGGCATACTCTTCTTCAAATTCTTCCCAAGGTATTAGCTCGGCCATCATTACCCAACGATTTTCTGGTGATAACTTGGTTCCTGGTAATAGTTCAAAGTTTTCTGGGGTAATTGGCGATCGCTGTTTCCTACGGTACATTTGTTTCACTTAACCAGGTGCAAGAGGCTTTTACCAATTTTAGGGCTTTTTGGGGGTCTTTGGCTGCTTTTTTGTTGCACTTTTCGGGAGCTAGATCGGTCTGTAACCTCGATGGATTAACTGTTCTATCCTTTATAAGCAAACCCTAGTTAATCTTTCCCAACTGCTTCGGCAGTTTTTATTGCCTTTTTTATCATTTTCTTTAATTAATAAAACATTTGAACTAAATAAACAGAATGTGATAATGAAAACTTATTCTATTAATTCTTTTGTAGCAGTTA
>NZ_JASJEB010000124.1 GCF_030064895.1 Crocosphaera sp.
AGACTATTCTTTTGCCATCTGGGCTAAAGGCCACGGACCTGACAGAACCTTGATGACCATTGAAGGTCTGCAGAGCCTCGCTGCTGGGATTGTCCAGAGACCAGACCTTGATGGTGTTGTTATTACTGCCAGAGACTATTCTTTTGCCATCTGGGCTAAAAGCCACGGAATTGACATCAGCTTGATGACCATTGAAGGTATGCAGAGGCTCACTGCTGGGATTTTCCGCATTCCACACCTTGATGGTGTTGTCATCACTGCCAGAGACTATTCTTTTGCCATCTGGGCTAAAGGCCACGGACCTTACAGGATATTGATGACCTTGGAGGGTTGATTGTATAGGAGTTTGCGCTACTGTCTCGGCTAAAGCGTTATAGGTTTCCCTCATCAGTCCATTTTTGTTGAGTTGCAGGTTATTTTCTACGTTGTCTAAGGCGAGAAGGAGAGGGTTAATATGTTTAGGGTTCGATAATTGCAGTTGAGCTGCGTTTGCTTGTGCAACGATGGTTTTTCTTTGTGCTTCTATCTTTTGTCGGTTAGCATCGATCGCAGTATAAAGACTCAAACCAGCAAAGGCCAAAATTGCAGCAATAACCCCTCGTTGGGTCCATTTATTTCGGGTTACTTTGTTACGAGTTTGTTCAATAAATTTCTCTGCTGTCCCATCGAGCATAGCTAAGTCACCATAGAGTTCCTGGTATCTCTTAGCCACCTCTAACCCGGCAACCTGCCATAAATCACCTTTTCCCTGGTGCCATTGTTGCGCTGCTTGTTCAATTCTACGCTCAATAATCATTCCCTCTCGATATTCTTGTTTCCAGTCCCCTAACATCTTCCAGTTACGGATTAACGCTTCATGTACCACATCAATAATAATTTTCGTTCTGGGATCTTCTTGTTGTGGTGGTGTTTGGGAAATCTCTTCTTTTTGCTCAACATTGGCACGAGTTAACAAACGATTATCCTTATTGGCCAAAAATTCTGTCACCCTATCTAATGTAGCTAGATCATGGCGAGAATTTTCCAATTGTCCTAACGTTACCCGTCGTCTGGTGTCGGAAATATCCCCTACTTGCACCAACTCCAAAAAGATGCGTTTAGCTACTGCTTGATCTGCTGGTGATAAACTTTCATATATCTCCGTCGCTCTATTTTGTAGGGTTCCTTCAATACCTCCCAACTGACTATAGGTTTCTAAGCGCAGACTGGTTTCCCCCTGTTCATGAGCCTGGTTCCATAACTCAGTTAAGGTATATTGCAACAAGGGTAAACTGCCGGGATAATCTTCTACATCATTGATTAACTGTTGCTTTAAATCAGGATAAATATATAACCCCACTTTTTGCGCTGGTTTAATGATTGCTTCTTCAATTTCCTCATGGTTAAGATGTCCCACATTGACAATGGACATCATCTCGCGAAAGGGTTGAAACTCTCGTAAGCGACTACGAAAATCATCACGCATGGCCAGAGTAATCTGTAAATTAGGCTTATTTTTCAATAAATCCAATAATTTGTTAATAAACTCCTTCCTTGTCTCCTCATCACATGAGGTGAAACATTCTTCAAACTGATCCACCATGAGAATAATGGGTGTATCTGGAGCAATATTTTCCAATCCAGCAGCACTCAATTTTTGCTGTAAAATCTCTAAAGGTTGGTTAGTGGGACTAAAGGGTTCAATAATGAGCCAATTATTACTACCAGCTATTTTTTGACCCCTTTTCAGTTCATAAAGTAACCCTGCTCGCATTAACGACGATTTACCGCTACCAGACGCGCCTAAAATGGCAACAAGACGCTCCTGCTCTTTATTTTTTAACTTATTGAGTAAAGTCTTGATAATTGTAGTTCTACCGAAGAAATAATCTGCATCATCTTTTTGGAACGCATTGAGGGCAACATAAGGACATTTATCCCGAAAGTCTCTCGGTTTCAGGGTTGTTAAAGGAATGGGTGCAGGAGAATTTTTATATTCAAACCGTTGTTCATGTTGAGGTTGATTATCTGCCAAAAACCCAAGAAGATGATCACTGTCTACTCGTTGCTCAGATTTGTCTTCCGGGTTTAACCCCTTTTTGAGTGCCTTGGTTAATTCACCTTCCTCAAAATTAGTATAAGCTTCACTATAACAAGTGGTCGCTGTAACAAAACAATAACGTTTATTATCAGGACAATATTTGAGCAATTCCCCACTATAACAACAATCTAACCAAACAATGACCTCTTTTGCCTTACTTTTTTGTATTTGTTCCCCTAACCAACTGATTCCCACCCCTTGACATTCTTCTTGGTTGGCTAAGCGATCGCTAGTTGCTAAATAAACTTCCACCTTACCATCAATTTCTTTGGGAACACCATGACCCGAAAAAAACAATAAAGCGGTGTCAGGAGGATTATGATCAGGAGGATTCAATAATTGTTCAATTTCTTTCTCTAAATAATTTTGTGTAACGATCGCATCATCTTTTATTCTTTGTTGTAAGTTCCCTTTACTATCCAGTTGTTGTTCACAGGGAATGCGTTGAATCTGTGTTTGCTGATATTCCCAATACTTCTCTAACAAACAGGCGATCGCTTCTGCATCTTGAGACGGTGCATCTAAGGACTTTAACCCTGATTTGTCACCATAATAGTCTATACCAATAATAAGGATCTGCGATCGTGAAGTCATTATAAAAAAAGATTCAGGAAATGAGCCAATAAAGTTAAGCTAGAAAGTATGAGTCTAATTTAGTATAATGTAGCTTATAGTTTGAACAAACATGACATTAACATTTCATAACACTCTCTTAGCCTATCTCTTATCCCTAAGAGATTATTCCCAATCTCTCACCCCTGAAGAGAAGAAAAATTTTCAAGAATTTGCTAAACAATTTCGCACTTATACCGACAGATTAGAATATAGCGAAATTGAAACCTTTTTAAGGGACAGTTTAATAGAAAAGATTGCAGGAAATACTCAACTTAATCAACTTTTTAAAATTTACCAAAATAAACTGGCTAACTCAGGAGAAATTCCTTCAGAAATATTGCCAAAACTGGAGAATCTTATTCAATTAGAAACAAGTCTGCAAAATAACTTTATCAGAATCAGAAAAGGGGACATCCCTGATATTGAAGACGATACCACTCCAGAAGGACAAGAACTAATTTTGCACAATGCTGTCATTCTTATCTCAGAATCACAACAACCTGAAAACATTCCTGATCAAATAACCTGGATTGATAAATTGAAACAATGGTTAAATTAAACAAGTCTATAGCAAAAAAACAAACAATTATCTAAAATATGAGTAAGCTATGTTATCCAACTATTGACTTGTTTATTTATGATTTGAAAAGTCCTCTCAATGCTCAAAAAGAGAATATTGAGCATAATCGTAATGTTTTTCAAGGAAGATTGAAACAGAAGTTAGATAGTCAAGCATCTCTATTTTGGAAGTTATCTTTTGTTATTTTAATAAATACTGAAGACCGTGGATTATTATTGCTTTGGATGATGCGTTTTATTCCTAAAAACAAATTTAAAGAAGCAAAAGAAGAAAACTCAAATTTGAGTTATCAAGCATTACTCAAACCTAATTTTCTAAAATTAAAAACTGATGAATTTGAAGGATATTTTTATCCTGTTCTTTTGCATGATACTTATGGTTTATTAGTTAATTGTTCTATTGGTAATAATGATAATAAAATTAAATCACAAGAAATTGAAGCATCTTTTAATAATATTAAACAAGAAGTTGATCAGTACAATAAACTGTATAAAAATATAACAATTGGACAAACTAAAATTATTTCAGGATGGTTAACAGAAGAAGAAAATAATAGAGAAACAATAGCAGAAGAATGTTATCAAAATATAGTCAATAAACCTGATCAATGGAATAATTGTTTATATGGACAAGGAAAGTTTTTTAATAGTGATATTTTTGAAATTTGGAATCCCTTATCGAGTTATTTAGAAGAACACCTATTAATTATAATTTTTTCAGATGAACAAAGCTTTAATAAAGCGAATAAAGATAACTATTTTCAAGATTGGATGAGATTATTTTGCCATCGTCATAAAATTATGTGGACTTATAGTCAAAGCCGTACTATTACAGATACCCTTAAATTTTACTATAGAGAAGTTGATACTATTACAAAAAAAATTAAACTCATTTCAGACAAAAATAATAACTTAGCTAAACTACAAACTCGTATTCAAGAAATTCAAACTATTTTAGACAAATTCACACGCAATCTTTTAGAACTAAACTTTTTAAAAGAAACCATTGAAATTAATTTAGACGGTTATATTAAACTAACAACAATTATCAAGGAAAAAGCAGGAGAAGAAAGTGATTTAAACTTTCTTGATAAATTTAGCAACCTAACGGAAACCAAATATCTTAAACAAATTGAAAAAGATGAAGCAAATATGAAATTAGGATTACAACTTTTAGAAAGTAATATTAACGCCTTACGAAGTCAAATTGAACTGGAAAAAGCAGAACGCGATCGCAACTTTCAAGATTTAATTGCTATTATTGGAGGAGGAGCAGCAACCATTACTATTATTGATTTTGAAGGAAATACCTGCAACAGAATGATACAGAGTTGGCCATTTAAGCAAGAAGAAAAGAGTTTTCCTTGTGATAGTTTTCTTTTTAATAGTATTATAACACCCACATTTTTTATAATTTTACTTTTCATATTAGCCTTAAGTATCAAATTGATAGTAAAAAAAATAAGGTTGTAACAGTTAATGGGTTTAACAAAATGTCGGTAGAAGTCCTCATCTATAAATTAAACTTCAGACTTCAGACTTCATTCAATGATCCATTAATCAAGACGATAAGCTATAGTTGTCAGTAGCTTAAAATAAACTAATCATAACGTCCTGATTTTAGTAGTCCTGAATGTTACCTGAGTCAACCCTAAACCAACTGAAAAGCGCGCTTCCAGACGGTCAATTACCCCCCAGTTACGGTGTTTACTTCAAAAATACCCTGGTTGCCCTTTGTCACGCCTTAGAAGACCATATTCTCCAAAGTACCCCCGATGATCCCCAACAACATCCCCTAGTTTTGGTGACCTTTCAACAAGGAAAATGGTACTTACAAGAAGCCGATCGCTATTATGATATTGCCCAATGTTCTCGTCATATTGCCATCTCTGCAGTTTCCGAAAGTGGGTTTGATAGTCATAAAACAGGAAAATTAGACAATGTATCCCTAGTTCATCTCAATGAAGAGGATATTTTAGTAGAAGAGTGGAATTTAGTCATTTTAGCCCCTGGATACGCAGCAATGGTACTGTGTCGGGAACTCTCCCCCGAAGAATATCGCGCTGACACCCAACCTCAAACAGACACAGAACGAAAATTTTACGGACTCTGGACATTCGATCGCCGTCCGGTAGAAGAAGCAGCTAAAATTTTAATTGAATCAACTCGGACTTATCACCCAGAATTAGCAGATCGCTTAACCAAAATGCAGGAGGCGATCGCAGCAACTCCCAAAGATGTCACCATCGATCTCAGTGGGGTTGTCTCTCGTATTGTCACTTATTTACAAACCTCTCAACAACAGTTAGTGACTATCAACCGTCAAAACAGGGAACTGGTAGACTTAGAAGGACAAGCATTAAAGTTAAACCGGAATTTAGCGGCCAGTAAGTTACAGGCGTTTTTACGGATGTCTCAACGGGTAGATGAAAGGGACGTTGATAATGGGGTTGCTTCTTTGCAAGTGGCAGCTTTAGCAGAAACCATCGGACAGCTATTAGACTTACCCACGTTGCAATTGAGACGTTTAAGGTTAGCAGGTTTATTGTATCGCATTGGTCTCGCAGAAGCTCCTAAAGAGGTGTTTACCCACACTCCCGATCAACTCAATGATTCTAGTTACGCTTTTTGGAGAGATAGGGCAACTTTAGGCGCACAATTATTATCTACTATGCCAGAATTAAAGGCAATTAAAGATATTGTTGGCCATCAACTGGAACATTGGGACGGAAGCGGTAAACCTAATGGTTTAAAAGGGGAAGAAAATAGCATTGAGGCGCGCATTTTAGGCTTAGTTTCTTACTTCCAAGAATTAAGCCAACCCAGAGGCGATCGCGCTGCATTAAGTTTAGGAGAAGCCTTAGAAAAATGCGAATCTCGCCGCGAAACTTGGTTTGATCCAAACTTACTTGATACTTTAGGCAATATTGTTAGATTAGCAGAAATGGGCTTAATGTGTTTACCAAGTCGCCCTAGTCAACTACCGGCTATTTGGTTAGAAGAAGCCACAAAATAAACTCACCCCTAACCCCTCCCGGGAGGGGAATATGAGGGGAATTTTAATATTTTTACCAATACAAATAATGTCAATTTAGAGGAGATTACCATGAGTACAACCATCAATTTATTGGATATTCGTAACGGCAAAATTAAAGATTTAGCTGGAGTTGATTTGTCAGGAATGGACTTATCAGGGGCAGATTTAACGGGGGCTAATTTATCGGGGGCAACTCTGAGGACAAACTTACGAGGGGCAGATTTAACGGGGGCTAATTTGATAAATGCAGACTGTCGTAATGCTGATTTAAGAGGGGCAGTTTTAGCAGATATTCAGGCACAAAATATTAGCTTAGCAGGGGCATTTTTAGCGGGTTCTGTGTTAAGTCATTTAGATTTTACAGGGGTTGACTTTCGGGGTTGTGATCTGCGAGGTGCAACTTTAATCGGTACTATTTTACAACAGGCAGATTTAAGTAATACTAATCTTTCGGGGGCTGATTTATCACAAGCAGATTTGGAAGAGGCTATACTAAGCGGAGCTATTTTAAGAGGTACTAATTTGACTAATGCTAACCTATTATGTGCCTACGTGGAACAAGCAATTATGGAAGGTACATTATTAACTAATACTTGTCTTGACGGGACTCCTTTGGACAATTAATAATTAACTTGGACTACAGATATCTATATTGTAGGGGTCAACGGCCGTTGACCCCTACGTAAATGTATATTCAGACTTTAAGAAGTTGGAATTTCCATAGTTCCTTTAGTTACTAAAACAGAAGATCCTCCCACACAAATATTGTTTATTTTTCCATCAGCTTTTTCGGTTCTTACTTCTAGAAAACTTGGTCTTCCCATCTCAAAACCTTGTTCTATTCGCCAGTTAAATATTCCATCTTTTTCTGTTTCACGAATACCTAAATATCCTCCAAAGGCAGTAGCAGCAGAACCTGTAGCTGGATCTTCTGCGACTCCTAACCCTGGCGCGAACATTCTTGCACGGATATTTGAACCCTTATTTTCAGGATCAAAACAGAAAACATAAAGGGAAGATGCCCAACTATTTTCTAATATTTGTTGCCAGCGATCGCTATTTAATTTAATCTGTTTTAAGGCTTCTCTATTATGAAGAGGAACAAACAAAAAAGGCAGTCCACAAGAAACTGCTTGAGTAGAATATTTATCCTGTCTAAAGTCTTCTATGTCTAAGCTTAAAATTGATGCTAATTCTTCTATTGATGGAACTTTATCTGAAAATTCTGGGAGTTGTGGTGAGGTTAATTCTGTATAAATTGGTTGCTTATTATTAAACTTTATTTTAATAGTAACTAACCCTACTCCTTCCTCAAAAGTAATATTTACATCATTATTTTTGTTTATTATATCATCAGTAATTCCTAAAATATAAGCTGCACCTAATGTGGGATGGCCTGCAAAAGGTAATTCTTGAGTTGGTGTAAAAATATGCAATTTTTTAGTCGCATTTTTAACAGTAGATTCTACTATAAAAACAGTTTCCGAAAAATTAAATTCTGCTGCTATTTTCTGCATTATTTCGGAAGATAATCCCTCTGCATTGGGAAATACAGCTAATTGATTTCCTCCAAATATAGTATCAGTAAAAACATCAACAGTATAGAATGAATAAGTCATCATCACTAATAATTTTAGTCTGTAGGGTGGGTAAAGTTAGGGGACTTTTGCTACTAATTAAAAATTATAATTGATTTTGCCCACCTATCCAACATATATTTTAAGATAAGTTTCTAGGGTGGGTAAAGTTGCTAGACTTTTGTAACTAATTAAAAGTTATAATTAATTTTTTCAACTTAATTATTATTGCTCAATTTTTCTGCAATTTCAAGACATTGTTTTAACGTAGCATTGGTTTTTATTGCTTGGGAATTAATATGAGTTATGGTAGCAGAAAAACCCTTGTTTTCTAAAGCTGTAATGAGTTGCGATCGCTTAGGAATATCTAATTTTCCTCGTCTTCCTATTTCTCCTAATGTATAAAAATAAGGGGGGAAGTTAGACTCATTGATCATAGTTGATAATAAATCGCTTACTTTTGTCCATTTTAAATTAATTGCTAAGTTTTTCATCGTTTTTAAATACTCTTGATTGTGTAAATCACCTAACCACATAGCACCAGAAAATGTGTAATTATAATACTTATTTTCTTGTTGATTATAACATCTTGATTTTCCTAACTGTTGATAAGAAATAGTTATATATTCTCCACAGTTGTGACAATATCCTAAAAAACCATAATTATCTAAACTCAGATTAATTTTAGGCAATAAACGTAGCATAACTCGATAAGTTTGTCCAGTAAAAAAAGAAAAAATTGGCTCAATTCCTAAACCCATTGTTGCTGCTTGTTGTAAGCAATTTCCTATAATTAATCGTAATACTTGTTCTTGTGCTGCTGGATGGGATCGACCATAAGATCCATAAACTTGTAAACATTTTTCGGGTAAATGTCCGGTTCCTGTGCGTCCATCTGTACAAGTTATGTAGATTAATCCCCCTATTTTTGTTGCCCATAATGCGGTACTCAAATAAGGATTAGGTGAACCGAAAGCATCCAAATCTACTAAATCATAGTAGTCTTTATTATTGTAACATTCAAAAAAGATATTATTAGCGTTTTTATAGGTGACTTTAGCTTTATTTTCTTCTAGCATAAAGCCTAAATTAGATTCAATAATTGCTTTATTTTCAGGGTTACTATCATTTGCCCAGATGTAGTCAGCATCGCTTTCTAAATAATAGCGTATGGAACGAACACCACACCCCGTCATGACATCCAAAACCCTTAACTTTCCTTGTTTTTGTTTATAAACTTTGGCAGCTAATACTCCTAAATCTCTGGTTATTTTACTGTGGGGACGATAGAAAGTATTTCCCACAGTAAAATAAGCTTTTTCTTCACAAATTAAAGATTCATAATTCATCAAAAAATCTCTTTACTCAGCTTTCTTTTTTTTGTCTTCCTCTTTTTTGAGTGCTGTTATTTTAGGTTCAAAAGGTTTTGCTGCATTGCGAACATTAAGAAATTTTCCTAGTAAATCAAACCAGAAAGGCGCACCCATAGCCATTGCGATCGCACTAATGATCCAACCAGATATACGAACAAGTATAGGCCGATTTTTCTTGTTGGGTTCACCATTGCTAGTCTTGGGTTCACCATTGCTAGTCTTGGGTTCACCATTGTTTATTGGGTTTCTTAAACCAATAATTTCACTTAAACTTGCTTCAGGAATAGATTTTTTAACTCCCTCTTGAAAAGCTATATCTTCTGCTTGACATTCTTTTTCTCCCTTGTCTTCTACACATTTGTAATATGTATTATATTTTTCAATATTGTCTTCAAAAAGTATTTTTGAATTTTCACTGAAGCGTGCTGCTAAGTCTGGATTTTTAGCTACTTTATCTACAATATAGAAAAAGTCAATATTTAGGAACATTGCAAGAAGGAATCCAATTAGGAACGATACACCTTTAGCGTTTCTTTTATAAACATCTATTGTTTTTTCTTCTGCTTTTTGAAATAGGCTTTCTAACTCTTGCTTAAAATCCTTAAGTTTTGGGCTTTCTTTTTTTAGCTTTATTGATTGAGCGATCTGAAGTAGAGGGTCTAATTGATTAATGCTTCGTTGTTTATTGTGAATTTCACTTATTATTTGTTTCACTTCACTTCTTTTTTGTTTAACCTCACTGATGTTTTTTTCACCTTCACTGATTTTTTGTTTAACTCCATTGATTTTTTTTTCAACTGCATCGATTTTTGTTGTAATTATACTAATCTTAGGATTATTTGGACTGTCTTTATTCAATTTTTCTGATTCTTCATTTAATTTTTCTGATTCTTCATTCAATTTTTCTGATTCTTCATTTAATTTTTCTGATTCTTCATTCAATTTTTTCAATTTTTGATCAAATTCATCTATTACATCATCTCCAAAATCTTTTTTAGTGTTGATGAGTGTTATAGGATTCTTATTATTTATCTTCTCGATAATTACGTCAACTTCAATACTTTGAGGATCATTAGGATCATTAGGATCATGGGGATTATTAGTAATAAAATTATCTAATTGTTCATCCAAGTGTTCTAAAACAGCATCTGCAAAATCTTCTTTCTTTATATAAGATGGACCTAAATTTTTATACAATGGTCTCCCACTTAGCCAAGTAGTTGTATATTGATTGAGAGATTTTATTCGATGAGTCTTATATATTGCATCTGTGAGAGTCTCTTTATTTCCATTATTTCCAGGTTCTTCACCTAACAAAATTGTGATAGAATCTTTTAAATTCTTAGCACGAAATTGCAAAAAGCTGGCGAAGGCTTCTTGAATTTCAGTTACCAACAAACTTAAAGTCAAATAAATTAAAATAATGGCAATAATTACCTGCAAAACACTAAATAGTGACATACTTTTTCTCCTTTAAATAATCTTTAATTAAATAGAACTTAGGAAAAGTAAGCTAATAAGTCCTAGAAAAAAGGTTAATGAGAGGTATTTTTTCATAATTAATCTCAGCTTTAAGGTGAATGAGAGGTTAGTTTGGTGTCACCTCGAAAATAGAAATAGACTCATTGACTATATAATCTAGTAAAGTCATAAAATTCTCCTTTCTTATTTATTTAAGATTCAATAAGCTCTGCAAATTCTTCAAAAACGAAATGTTCATCGCGATTAGCCTTACTTTTATCTGGCCATTTCACCCAAAAATGTCGCTCTTCAAATCGAGAATCTAAAACTGGATAATCTCCTGTTTCAATATCAACTAAAGTAGCAGGATCTAAATTACCAGAATCATCAGTTGATGGTTTAAGAATAGTCTTTGTCGTGATTCTTAATGTGGCCGGTTGAGGGGTTGGGGTATCGTTACTTTCTCCAATTAATCCTACTGTAATTGCTTCGGCCATTTTTTCGGCATCAAATAGATCCATATCTGCCTGAGAATCAACAAAACAACATTCCACTAAAATAGCTGGCATAGAAGTATTTCTGAGAACATAAAAAGCAGTATTTTTAACACCTCTATCCTTAAATCCTAGTGCCACAATTTCTTTTAAAACAGGCTGTGCAATACCTCGTGCTGCATTACTTATAGCAAAAACTTCACTACCTCTTGGGTTATTCGTGGGTTGAAAAGCATTAAAGTGAATGGAAACAAAAATATCCACATTATTATTGTTTGCTGTATTCACTCTTTTCCGTAAAGAATCATTAACACTAGAAGCAGAAGCAGGGGTACAGTTAATAACAGTATGACCTGCCGCTTTTAACTTGTTAATTAAACGATTTCCAACATCTTTAGTTAGATCATCTTCTTTTTTAATTCCTGATGCCCCAATATCGCGAGGGGGACAATTATGCCCAATATCAATTCCAAATTTCATGTTTACTTTCCTGTGGTAGTTTAGTCTAATGGACTTCTTGTACAGACAATTTTACTTAAAAGTGATGCCTTTCTAGCAAATATAACTTTTTTGTTACATTATAAACAGCTTATCTATTCTTATAATTTCTTTAAATAAATTAATAAAAACTTAGCCATAGTGTTAATAAATAAATTAATGTTCTAATCTTTTATAATTATGATAATTGTCTTTTGTTCTAACTGATTATTTTATTTTTATTTTTTTAAGTTAAGATAATGATAGACTATATTTTCTATAGTAATAGTAAAAAGGTCTTCTAGACTGTAATCTATATTTATTATGAACTTTCCTAGAATACATCCAGATACAATTGAAGAAGTTAAAGAAAAAATTGATATTTATGAGGTCGTTTCTGATTATGTTGTTCTCAAAAAAAGAGGACAAAATCATGTAGGTTTATGTCCCTTTCATCAGGAAAAAACTCCTAGTTTCACCGTTAATCAAAGCAAGCAAATGTATTATTGTTTTGGTTGTGGAGAAGGGGGGAATGGCATTAAATTTTTGATGGAAATTGGACAACAATCTTTTAGTCAAGTTGTCCTAGACTTAGCAAAACGCTATCAAGTTCCTCTCAAAACTTTAGAACCTGAAAAAAGACAAGAAATACAAAAAGAACTTTCTTTACGAGAACAATTATATGAAATTGTTGCTTTGACTAGCAATTTTTATGAACACGCACTACAAGAAAGTCTCGGAGAAAATGCTTTAAGTTATTTAATTGAAAAAAGAAAATTTAAACCAGAAACTATACAAAAATTTAACTTAGGTTATGCCCCCAGTGGTTGGGAAACTTTATATCGTTATTTGGTGGAGCAAAAACGTTATCCTATCGCTTTAGTAGAAGAAGCAGGACTAATTAAACCGAGAAAAAAAGGTAATGGTTATTATGATACTTTTCGCGATCGCCTGATGATTCCTATTAAGGATATTCAAGGCCGTGTTATTGCTTTCGGGGGGAGAAGTTTGACCGATGATGAACCAAAATATCTTAATTCTCCCGAGACTCCATTGTTTAATAAAGGGAAGACTTTATTTGCTTTAGATCAAGCTAAAAGTAGTATTCGTTCTTTTGATAAAGTGATTGTTGTTGAGGGATATTTTGATGCGATCGCTCTCCATGAAGCAGGAATTACTAATACAGTAGCTTCTCTAGGAACAGCATTTAGTGAAAGTCAATTAAAACAGTTATTAAGATATAGTAATTCAAAAAAAGTTATCTTTAATTTTGATGCAGATAAAGCTGGAATTAAAGCAACTGAAAGAGCAATTACCGAAATAGAATCACTTATTTATTCTGGACAAGTTAACCTAAAAATTCTTAATATACCCGACGGGAAAGACGCTGATGAATTTATAAAATCTCATCATAATGGGTCTGAAAAGTATCAAGAATTAATAGAAAAAGCCCCACTTTGGTTAAACTGGCAAATTCAACAACTATTAATCGATAAAAACTTAAAACAAGCAGATAATTTTGAACAAGTTGCCCAAGGAATGGTTAAAATGCTCAATAAATTATCAGACAGTAACCAACGAAGTTATTATATTAGCTATTGTGCAGAAATTCTTGCTCAAGGAGATGCTAGACTGCTGACACTTTACATCAAAAATTTACAGACTCAGTTAAGTAAACCCCTGACAAAATTATCTACAAAAAATAAACAAAAAACATTTATTAAACCAGAAACTCTGAATGTAAATAACTTATTAAAAGAAGCAGAAACTATTTTATTAAAGATTTATATTCATTATCCCCAACATCGTCAAGAAATATTTAACAAATTAGAAGAAAAAAGTCTTATTTTTAGTCTCTCAGACCATCGCATAATCTGGCACAAACTATTAGAAATAGAAGAAAATATATTAAATATCCATGACGCAAACAATCAACAATTTATCTCACAAATAGAAGCAAATATGGCTGATTTATCAGAAGTTTCCAGTAAAGTAAAAGAACTTTTAAACTTTCGGGAAATTGAACAATATGAAGATAGTAATCGCTTGAATTTGATTATTGACGCTGCTTTAATTTCTCTCGAAAAAGTAAACCTAGAAAAATATTGCAATTATTGTGAACAAAAATATAAAAAAATTAGTTCTCAAGAAGACCCCGTTAACTATCAATACTATTTAAATGAGTATCTATCTAGTAAGCAAAAAATATTACAACTCCAACCCTTAAGAAGTTTTTCCCAATTAGATATTTATAGTTAAAACTCTCCCGTCATTTCATTTATCATTTATCATTCGTTTGGAAGTAGGCTTGAAACCTCTCCCAAACTTTTTTCTCCCTAAAGGGAGAGGCTTGAAACCAAAATGTTCAATGTTCAATGTTTAATGTTTAGTCATTGCTTAGATTTAACGGGAGATACTAACAATTTAACGAAAAATATTCGGATTAAAAATTGTTGGTGAATTAGAAGGGCCTTGGTTTGAGTTAGTAGGAGTAGTAGGACTGGTTTCTAATTTTTCTCCTGTTCCTCCATCTGTCGCATCCAAGAAAGGGCGTAAATTAATACCATTAGAACGAGGAGAAGAAGGTCGACCTATTTGAGGTATAGTTCCGTTGAGAAGATCGTTGAGGGGGTTCCCGATACCACTACCCCCAGTAAAAGCGTTAACCCCTTGGCTATATTGTCCATCTTCTGCTGCTACTAGGGTTTGAAAGATTTGATTACGGGTAATTTCTGGATTTTTTCCAGGAGGAACCGTTAAAACAATACGACAACGGGGATCAGCTTCTGTGGTTACACAGATGGTATCGTAGTTATTTTCTTGACCGGTTCTTAATTCTAACAGGCCATCCGGTCGATACATCTCTAAACGACGACTGATTTCATTACAACGACGTTCTGCTGTCCAACCATCTCCCATATTACTAGGAATAGCCCAAGGATAGGGTTGCATCGACTGAGACTGAGGACGATACATTACCTTATATCTACCCTCATGGTATTGACATTCAAAACGAGTATTACTAGAACCAGTATTCACTGGAGGAGGTGGAGGAGTGGTCTGGGGGTTGGTATCAATAATGATATCATTACTAGCCTGTTGTGCTACGTTATAGTCGTAATCTTGAGGGTCTGCAATTTGATAATTTGTGTATTCACTAAGAAAGTTAAATAAGGGGTTAGCATTAACCACTGAACTAGAAAAGAGAATAATCAATGCTAAACCAGATCCTGATGCTTTGATTAAGGTTTTCATTGGGTTGAATAGTTGTTGATTCATTTAATAATTATGATGACGATATATATCTGTAACTGTTTCAACTTTAAGGGAAATAAGCAAATAATTGATCAGTAAATATGACAGTTTTTTAAGTGAACAATTAAATTCTCTAAATTTCCACTTATTTCTACTTTTTAACTTTCCCATTCTACTTTTATGAGTTCAGAGTTCGGAGTTCGGAGTTTCTATTATTACTTAAGATATTCATTGATTAAAATACCCTCCATTCCTTCTTTTTGACTTTTGCTTTTTGCATTTTACCTTTGCGTAGCGCGTGGTAAGTAGTCGGACATAAATATAGCGTTTCTCGGACTCACGAGGTACACCTAACTCCTGCCCCCTGCCTCCTGCCTCCTGCCTCAAAGCGATAACCTATGTACCTCACAAGTATGAGAAGTGCTATA
>NZ_JASJEB010000125.1 GCF_030064895.1 Crocosphaera sp.
CCCAGTCTCCCAGTCTCCCAGTCTCCCAGTCTCCCAGTCTCCCAGTCTCCCAGTCTCCCAGTCTCCCAGTCTCCCAGTCTCCCAGTCTCCCAGTCTCCCAGTCTCCCAGTCTCCCAGTCTCCCAGTCTCCCAAACTCCCAGTCTCCCAGTCTCCCCACACTCAATTAAAAACTCCTATGAGGCCCTATATAGCGGCCGAAATGCAATAAATTTGTCAGAATGGAAAGCTGAAGCCTGTTGTTGATATAAGTACCCTTAAAACCCATGATAAAAATTACCTCTATTAGTTTAACCGCCTTGTTTACAACCGTTAGCTTTGTTTTACCTGTCAAAGCTGAAAATTTAGCCCATTTAAGCCAATTATTGTCCACCAAAAAATGCGAACTCTGTGACTTAACCGGTTCAGGGTTAGTCATGGCCGATCTGAGGGGAGCATCTTTAATTGGGGCAAATTTAGCCGGTGCAAACCTTTCTCAAGCGAATTTAGCCGGAGCCGATCTCAGGGGGGCAAATTTAACCGGTGCTTCCTTATACGGGGCGAATTTAACCGGTGCTAACTTGAGTAGTGCCATTTTGCAGGGAACGGACTTAAGAGAATCTTTCCTTACCAATGCTATTCTTGTTGGCACCAGTTTAGAGCAAGCTTATGTACAAGGAGCAAAGGGAATTTCTCAAAATGCAGGGACTCCAGAACTGTTTTATGGGTGGGGTTTAAACGAAACTCAAGAAGGGAATTATCAACAAGCGATCGCTCTTCATAATAAAGCCTTAATTTTAGATTCTGAGTTTGCTCCTGCTTATTTGGCCAGGGGTTATGCTTTATTGCGGTTAGGGAATGAAAACGGAGCTATTCTCAACGCTAAAATGGCTTCTCAACTTTATGAAAAACAGGAAAATGAGCAAGGAAAAGATTTTGCTGATCGTTTTGTTAGCAATATTGAAGCGGTACAAGAAGCGAGAAAAAAAGGAACTGGAAACCCTGGGTTAGACAATATTGTTAGGGGTGTTGCTTCTTTAGCTTTACAGTTTTTACTTAAAGGAGGAATTTAATATTGTAGGGGCTTAATAATATTAAGCCCTTACTGAATTACTATTATTATGTTTAAACCAATTTTCTGAAGTTTTATTACACATTTCTGTAGGTATCAACGGCCGTTGAACCCTACAATTACAATATATATATCTGTATTCTAAGTTGCTTAAAATGACGTTAAATGAATTAAAAACTGTCTCTGAGTTTCTGACGGAGGCGTTAAATTTTAAAGAGAATGATCTTGTTAAAAATATTGCACAAGCCATAGGAAAATCCACCCCTTGGGCTAAGGATATTGCTAATAATGCTCCTTGGGTTCAAGACTTTGCGGAAGCTGCTGGTACTGGCGTTCCTTTAGTTGCTTTTTTCCTCAAATATGCTCAGTTATTGATGTTAGAAAGAGATCCTAATAAACAGGGTTATAGTGCTTGTACTTTGGCTTATAATCGCGCGGTAGAAGAGGTTTTTCTTGCCCGAAGTATGGAACTTCAAAAGATTAAACCTTATAGTAATAATAAAATACTGACTAAGAAAAACCCTGATGAAATTGATATGACAGGGTTTAAATTAGACAATGCTTTATCTCATGATTTTATTATCCATGCTGATAAAGTTTTTTGTGAATTTGCTGAGGTAATTCAATTAGAAAATAATCTTATTAATCAGTTATCTAATAGTATTAAACAATCTTTTATAAGAAATCTACGGTTATTATTAGTTCATCCCAATACAGAAAAAAAGTTTGCTGCTTTTAGTGAGTTAATAGACTTAGATAATAGTCAGGCAGAACGTCAGAAAATTTTAGATTTACATTTATCTTATCAATCTTGGTTATTTAATGAGCAAAAAGTATTTCAACAAGAAACCTTTGCTTTGAATCATATTTATCTGGAAACGGAATGTGGAGTATTAAAATATTCGCAAATTAAGCCCCAAGAAGAAAATAAATTTAATAATTATGTAGATAGAGAAGATAATAAGAAAGGAAAAGATCCTTTTTCAGAAAAAGACAGCGATCGCAGAGACTTATTAACAACAGTTATAGACTATATTGGAGATCCAGAGTTTAATGAACCTATTGTTATTCAAGGAGTTGCAGGTTCAGGGAAATCCTCCTTTACCCTACGATTAGTAGATGAATTAAAAGAGCAAGGTTGTTTTCCTATTCGCATTTTATTAAAACATTTAAGTCTCAAAGAATCTTTAGAAGATGCTGTACCTTATGCCCTTCAATTTGGTGAAAAAGTATTTAAAGATTACAGTTGGAAACCTGCTTTTGATGATGATTGGTTTACTAAATTAGTTAGTCCTCAAAACAGGGAATATATATCTTTTGGTAAAAACAAAACTCAACTTTCTCCATACATTTTTATTTTTGATGGATGGGACGAAATTAGCACCGCAGCTAATCAAGGATTTAGGGATAGTATCGACCAAGTATTAGGAGAAATTAGAGATATTTTAATTAGAAAAAGGGATGGTTTACCCATGATGCGAGTCATTGTAACTGGTCGTCCTACCGTTGATGTAACTAACACAAAACTACTGAGAAAAGATACACCAATTCTTACTATTAGACCCTTACAACCACAACAATTAAAAGGCTATATTAATAAATTTCAACAAGCTAGACAAGCCCAACCTCTATTTTCAATTAATCTTGAAACACAATCACAATCAATAATAAATGTAGTTGAGCAAAACATAAAATCTGAGTTTTTCCAGACTATTTCAGATACTTATGAACAAGCTTTTCAGGGATTTTTAGAACAAAATAAGCGAAATAATATTTCAGAACTGAAAGGAAGTTTAGCAGTTTTAGGATTACCCTTATTAGCCTATTTAACTCTAAGATTGATGTTTAAAATTCAATCAGAAGAAGAACTGAAAAACTTAATTAATAATCCCACTAATTTATATCGCTCTTTAGTAGATGAAACTTGCGAAGGTTCAGGCAATCCTATCTTTATTCCAGAGCTAAAAAAAGAAGATCGTTATCGTCTCTCTGGGAACGATTTAAGAGGGTTATTATGGCGCACTGCTGAGGCAATTACAGCATTAGGAAAAGAATCTATTTCCCGTGAAGAATTAAAGTTACGGTGTGGAGAAGATGAGTTAGAAGAAATTGTGGAAGAAGCAACAGCAGATAGGGTTCTTAGTCGTTTAATTATTAGTTTCTTTTTTAAAGAAAGTGCCGGAGAAGGGTGCGAATTTCTCCATAAATCTTTTCGAGAATATCTCTTTGCTGAAGGAGTAATAGAAGAACTGAAAAGATACAGTTGTAATCTCGATGTTATCCAAACATATCAAGATAATCCCGAAAAGGGTTACGAAGAAAGAAAAATTTATTGGCAAGAATTTGAAGAAGATGACCCTCGTTATGACTTAACTCGTCGTCTCTCAGAACTGTTTGCCACCCATTGGCTTTCATCAGAAATTAAAGATCATATTTTCAATTTATTGACTTGGGAAATAAACCGTTCTGCTGAAAAATTATCCCCTTCAAACCTATCTACTCATCCCATTTCAATCCAACAATGGGAATATATTAGGGATGCACTAGCAGATGTTTGGGACTGGTGGGGAGAAGGGGTTTTTCTACGTCCTCAACCTAAAATTATTCAAGAAAAAAGAAAAACCAAAGAATATATTTTTGAGCCTCCCTACGTTGATGAATTAACAGAACTTTGCAGTCCTTTAGATAAAGATGTGTGGAAAACTGGCCTTCCTGAGCCAGAGCGAAGCACTACAGTGGATGGAAGATTAGGGGATGCTTTTTTTGATTTGACTGCCGTTGTTCACAGTACCCTTTATGAATATCAAAGACAAAAGCTTGATTCCTCACTAAATGTTAAGGATATTGAGGCAAAGGAACGACGACGCTATCAAAGGCTACGGTTAGCTAGAGATGAACAGGGTCAAGATGTTGCCTTGATTCAGTTTGCTCCTAGTGGGGAAGATTCTAGTTATTTTCGTAATTATTGTCATCGTATTAATGCTGCCGGTTGGAGAGTCTTTGGGTCTTTTCCCAGTCATGTCCGAGCCACTTTAATCTACCTCAATGGAGCCTACCTCAATGGAGCCGACCTCTATAAAGCCTACCTCAGTGCAGCCGAACTCTATAAAACCAACCTCAGTGCAGCCTGCCTCCGTAGAGCCTACCTCAATGGAGCCGACCTCAGTGAAGCCTACCTAAATTTAGCCGACCTCCGTAGAGCCTACCTCAATGGAGCCTACCTCAGTTTAGCTAATCTCAGTTTAGCCTACCTCAGTGGAGCCAATCTAAGTTTAGCTGACCTTACTGGAGCCGACCTCAGTGGAGCCGACCTCAGTGGAGCCGACCTCAGTGGAGCCGACCTCAGTGGAGCCGACCTCAGTGGAGCCAACTTCAGTGGAGCCAACCTCAGAGGTGTGAGGAATATAACCCCAGAACAAGTTAAACAGGCAAACAACTGGGAATTAGCCAAATTTGATAAGGAAATGAAGGCAAAGTTAAGATTGTAGGGTAGTTATTGCGAGGGGTTTGGGGAGTGTGGAGTTCGGAGTGTGGGAAGTGTGGGAGGGGTGAGATTATTTGAATTGAATAGCCGAGTTTCTGGGTTTAACAGTGTTAAACCCCTACGAAGGTTATTTGTAGGGACATAATATTATTATTTCCTCTATATGTTCTGATTTCTCACATATAATCACTGATTGCAATACCACCATTAATTATGTTTAGGACGTTATATAGATTCCTCGTTCCTCACCAATGACAGCAAATGACTGATAACTGCTAACTGCTAACTGCTAACTGCTAACTGATAACTGCTAACTGACAACCAAAAATGCTCCAAAAAAGTTTATGCTAGAAAAAAAGGAACTTTACGAAACGTTACATAAAGTAATTTGTAATCATTAACTATGCAGTGTGTTATTAACCGTCGCGCCCAGTTTAGTGCCAGTCATCGTTATTGGTTGCCAGAATGGGACGAAAGCAAAAATCAGCAAGAATTTGGGCCTTGTAGCCGTTTCCCTGGTCATGGTCATAACTATGTTCTCTTTGTCTCTTTGTGGGGCGAGATAGACCAATATGGCATGGTAGAGAACCTATCTACTGTTAAACAGGTCATCAAAAGAGAAGTGACCTCCCAACTAGACTACTCCTACCTCAATGACGTTTGGGACGAGTTTCAAACCACCCTACCCACCACCGAAAACCTAGCCAGAGTTATCTGGCAACGGTTAGCCCCCCATTTACCCATCGTTAAAATACAACTATTTGAACACCCCCAACTCTGGGCCGAATATCAAGGAAATGCCATGAAAGCCACATTAAACATTCAAACCCATTTTAGTGCAGCCCATCGTCTTGCCCGTCCAGACCTAAGTTTAGAGGAAAATACCAAAATTTATGGTAAATGCGCTCGCACCCACGGCCACGGTCATAATTATCACCTTGAGGTGTCCGTTAGCGGAGACATTGACCCCCGTACAGGAATGCTGGTTGATTTAGTAGCCTTGCAAAACATTGTGGACGAATATATTGTCGAACCCTTCGATCATAATTTCTTGAACATAGATATCCCTTACTTTGCCGAAGTTGTCCCCACTGCTGAAAATATTGCCCTTTATATTGCCCAACAGTTGCAACAACCTATCCGCGAATTAGGGGCCCAACTGGAAAAAGTTAAATTAATTGAAAGTCCCAATAATTCTTGTGAAATCTATTGTAATTCTGCTGCTGACTCCTTAAAGCTACCCTCTCAACAAGAACCTCAACTGATGGCAGTTCGTTAAGAAATGTAACATTATTGCCTTAACTGTCTTTTAAAGGCTGAAACTAACGCAAGGGTGTTTAGGAAGCTTTAAACTGAAAGAGGATACCTATATAAAAGGTATTTGATTATGTGAGCGACTATGAGATAGTCTGTAAATTGTCTCTTTGCGTTTCAAGTATCCAATTCTTAGCGTTTGAAAAGGATTAAGTCAATATGGAATCTAAAGTTCAAGAACAAACCACAACCGCAAATTTAAGTGCTGAAGTGCCTGGAACCCTTGCTAAAGCACCTAATTCCAATATGGGAGAGCAACCCTGGCAAGAATGGTTAGAACCCGTGGTGGATTTTCTGGCCAAAGTCCCCGAATATCTAAGCCAGATTTTTAGTGAGTATCAAAAACCCCTAACCACCGTGGGTTTGTTACTATTATCCTTTATTAGTATCAAAATCATTTTTGCTGTCTTAGGAGCAGTCGACGATATTCCCCTTTTAGCCCCCTTAATGGAAATGGTTGGGTTAGGTTATAGTGGTTGGTTTGTTTGGCGTTATCTCTTGAAAGCATCCAGCCGCAAAGAGTTATTAGGCGAGTTTGATGCTCTTAAAAATCAAATGTTTGGTGATAACGCCTAAATTTAACGGATTTTTACCTTTTTGTGAATACCTCCGAACTTTACTGCTCGGAGGATTTTTTTATTTTTAATTCACATTTTTCACCTTCGATAAAACTACCTAGTTTAGAGAGGCAAGAGGGAACAGGGAACGGGGAACAGGATTTATTTTGACTGTAACTGCTTGATAATTGATGAAAGTTCCGTTTTATTGTTCAGTTTTTCTGTACTTGTGCAAGATATCAGTTTAATTTAATCGTCATTTCAAGGAACTCAAAATCTCAAGAATTTACGCAATAATATGGAGAAAAGAGACGAAAAAAATCAGTAAAATTGAAATGAAGTTTTTTGATTTAATTAAAAATGAATCCTAGTCTTAAGAAATGGTTTGTAACTAGCAGTTTAATTATCAGTTCTCTTTGCAGTTCAACCGCCGTTAGTGCAGCCGGTTTTACTGAACTTGTAGTATTTAGTGATAGTTTATCGGATTTAGGTCGAGCTTTTACTGAAACAGGAGGTACTTTTCCTCTCTATGGTAGCTTCACTAATGGTCGATATTCCAACGGTCCGGTCTGGGTTGAATATTTAGCGGATAGTTTAGGAATTGGTACTAATCCTAACACTAATTATGCTATTGGTGGAGCCTTAACGGGTAATATCAACGCCATTAATTTTGCTCCAGGATTTACTTCCCCTCCGGCTCCGGTGTTTGATGGACTAACTCAACAAATTGCCAGCTATACGGACTATGACCCTCACGCACTTTATATTGTTTGGGCAGGAGCTAATGATTATCTTTTTGGGGGAGAAATGACCCCTATGAACCCAATTAGTAACCTTCAAACTAATTTACAAACTTTATTAACAAACGGAGCTAAGAATATATTAGTAGGTAATTTACCTAATTTGGGTGATACTCCGGGTGTTAGCGATTCCCTTCAATCTGCCGGTTTAAACCTATTAACACAAGGCCATAATAACGCACTTTCGACAACAATTGATTTTTTACAAACCAGTTTTCCTCACGCTAACATTAGACTTTTAGATGCAAATAAACAGTTTCAAACAATTACTAATGATCCTAGTCTTTTTGGGTTGACTAATGTAGCTGATAGCTGTCTTTCTGGAGTAGTACCTTGTTCTAATCCGGATGAATATCTTTTCTGGGATAGTCTTCATCCTACTACTAGAGGCCATCAACTAATTAGTAATTTGGCTTTAGAAGCCTTAGGAATTCCAGAACCCAGTGCAGTTTTTGGTTTAATTGCAATAGGAATAAGCGGAATTTTTCTTAAGCAAAAAGTTTAATTTTATCTCACATCTTGCACCTTATACCAAATCCGGTTTATATAGCGTTTCTCGGACTCATGAGGTACACCTGCCACCTGCCTCCTGCCTTAAAGCGATAACCTCTGCACCTCACAAGTATGGGAACTGCTATATACCCCCAGTTATGACTGACTACAAAGAACTCCCCCCTCTCCCCACACTCCCCCCTCTCCCCCATCTTTACCAAAACTGGGGATTATAACTCGGACTTGCCATTAGGGGAAGCGATCGCCTTTTTGATTAAAATTGAAGCGTCCTAACCCTAAATATAGACCTTGAGGATTTTCTCCGTCAGGATAAGCAGTAACAGCAAATTGATAATTGCCACTCATTTCGGGGTTACTTTTCGGTTTCATAGCAATAGTAAAGGTTTTTCCTGGGGGAATAGGAGGATCAAAAATTACTGCAATTGTATTATTATCAAGATTGCGTTTCACCCTAGCAATATTTAAAGCATTATCCCTATTAACCGCTCTGCCTTCAAAAGCAATAGTATTATCCAAATAAAAATAAATGGTTTCTAATCCTTGAGTTTGTTGAATAGTCAATTGTTGTAAAGATTCCCCAACATTCGTAGGCAAGTGAACTGTAAAGTAATAAGTTGCCCCTTGAACACGAATCCGACTTAAAGTCGTTACTGCATTAAGTAGCTGGGGAGAATGATTAAATATAGTCTGATTATTTCCTACATTTAGGGCTAAAAGAGGAGAATTTAGAACAATACTGCTACTGATAATCCCTAAAATTGTTTTCAATCTTGGATGAATCATTATTATTTATATTATCTAAGAAAACAAAAACCGAGGTTAACCTCGGTTTCCATTGTACTGATTATTTTTCGTCTTCTAAGTTAGAAGGTTCTACGAACAGCAGCAGCTTCATCCGGATGAATACCCAAACGAGTTAAGTTAAGACGACCTTTATTATCGATTTCACGCACCTTAACTATTACTTCATCGCCCACAGCAACCTCTTCTTCCACCTTCCCAACACGCCTTTCAGCCAACTGGGAAATATGAATCATACCCTCTTTCCCTGGTAAAACTTCCACAAAAGCCCCAATAGGAATAATACGGGTAACACGACCCAAATAAACCTCTCCCTCGTTCAGTTTACGAGTCATGTTAAAAATGAGGTCACGGGCCCGTTCTGCTTTCTTAGCTTGAATAGCAGCAATAGTAACCGTTCCATCATCAGCAATATCGATTTTTGAACCAGTTTGTTCGGTAATACTCTTGATGGTTTTACCCCCGGGTCCAATCACTAAACCAATTTGTTCTGGATCAATTTTCATCGTCAGTAAACGAGGGGCAAAAGGAGACAGTTCCCGACGAGGTTGAGCAATGGTAGCCAACATTTTATCAAGGATATGTAAACGGGCAGGTAAAGCCTGTTCAATAGCTTTAGCCACAATATCCATGGTCAAACCCGTAATTTTCATATCCATTTGTAAAGCAGTGATGCCGCTATCGGTTCCTGCCACTTTAAAGTCCATATCCCCTAAAAAGTCTTCAATTCCTTGAATATCGGTGAGGATACGCACTTCCTTGCCTTCTCGAATCAATCCCATAGCTGCACCACTTACTGGTTTGAGAATGGGAACTCCAGCATCCATTAAAGCCAAGGTGGAACCACATACCGACCCCATAGAAGTCGAACCATTAGAAGACACAACCTCTGACACTACCCGAACCACATAAGGGAACTCGTCTTGGGGAGGTAACACAGGAAGGATCGCCCGTTCTGCTAAGGCCCCATGACCGATTTCTCGACGGCCTGGGGAACGCAGGGGTTTAGTTTCTCCCACAGAAAAAGGAGGAAAATTGTAATGATGAAGATAGCGTTTTTCGTCTTCGGGATGGAGATCGTCCCCTAAGTCTTGGGCATCCCCGGGAGTGCCTAACGTTGCCAAAGAAAAGACCTGGGTGAGTCCTCTGGTAAACAACGCGCTACCGTGTACCCGAGGGGGCATCAGTCCCACACGACAGGATATAGGGCGAACTTCATCCAGTTTACGGCCATCCACACGGATCTCCTCTGAGATGATTTGCGATCGCATTAACTTTTTGGTTAACCCTTTGTAGAGGTTGCCTACCGCTTTAGGATCTTCGCTGGTCGCAACTTTGATGGGGTCTTCTTCCGGGAGTTCCGCGATCGCCTCTTCAATAGAGGTTTCTTTAATGTTATCGAGTGCCGTGTCTCGGTCTGCTTTACTGAGATCGTATTGAACCAGCACCTTTTTAATAGAGTCTGCGGCCTGCTTTTCGATAAATGTTTCTAAGACTTCATTCGGGGTTGGGGGTTCAGCTTTAGCCATTTCCATGCCCAACTCTTCCATGATGTCATATTGGGCCCCGATCAAATCTCTGACCGCTTCGTAGCCAAAATCAATGGCTTCGATGATGTCTTGTTCTGGGAGTTCGTTGGCCCCGGCTTCTACCATCACCACGCCATCGGGACTACCTGCTACCACAAGATCGAGATCCCCACTTTCCACTTCTCGATAGGTGGGGTTGATAATAAAGTCATCTCCGATTAAACCCACTCTAACCGCGGCCATTGGCCCGTAAAAGGGAATTCCGGCTTGAATTACAGCAATAGAAGACCCTGTCACCGCTAAAACGTCCGGGGGTACTTCTTCATCCATAGATAGGGTTGTGGCAATGATCTGAATGTCCTTACGCCACCAATTAGGAAATAGGGGACGTAAGGGGCGATCGATTAAACGACTGATGAGGATTGCTCGTTCTGGGGGACGGCCTTCCCGTCGTAAAAAGCCCCCGGGGATTCGCCCTGCCGCATAAAGTCTCTCTTCATAATCTACGGTTAAGGGTAAAAAGTCGATGCCTTCTCTTCCTTTCGTTGTTGTTGCTGTCACCAAAACCGCCGTATCTTGGGACTGGATTAAGACGGCCCCGCCAGCTTGGGGGGCTAATAATCCTAGTTTTAGCCGAATGTCCCGTCCATCGAAGGATATTGACTTGTCAAACTCTTGCATGTAGCGTTGGTTCCTTTTCTATTATCACGTTTCTCTTTCTGTGGCGATCCTAACATTTTTAAGGAACTTGACGCGATGGTTTGATCGATGTAACCCTAGTTACTTCACCTTGTTTACATTCCCTTTACACTAAGGGTGAGGCAAGTTAGTTGCCTGAAATCAGGCAACAGGAGTTTAAAACAGTTATGGATACTAAAACTTTGAAAAATCAAACAAACGTTGTTATTGTTGGTGGGGGTTTTGGGGGCTTATATACGGCTCAAGACCTAAAAAATGCCTCTGTGGATGTGACTCTCATCGATAAACGCAATTTTCATCTTTTTCAACCTTTACTTTATCAAGTTGCTACTGGGGGTCTGTCTCCGGCGGATATTGCTTCCCCTTTACGGTTGGTTTTAAGTAAACATAAAAATACTAAGGTTCTCTTGGATCATGTGATTGATCTCGATCCTGAGAAAAAAGAGGTGATTCTTGATGATCATGAACCGATCCCCTATGACACCTTAATTTTGGCTACAGGGGTCTCTCATCACTATTTTGGTAATGATCAATGGGAAACTCTAGCACCTGGGTTAAAAACCATTGAGGATGCGATCGAGATTCGTCGTCGTATTTTTATGGCTTTTGAAGCTGCTGAAAAAGAAACCGATCCGGTCAAGCGTCAAGCTTGGTTAACTTTCGTTATTGTTGGCGGTGGACCCACTGGAGTAGAATTGGCCGGGGCAATCGCAGAAATTGCTCACGGTGCTTTGGCTGGTGATTTTCGCAGCATCGATCCCAAAGAAGCAAAAATTCTGCTTATTGAAGGGTTAGATAGGGTGCTTCCTCCTTATCCCCCGGAATTGTCTGCTCAAGCGGCCGAAGATTTACGCCATTTAGGGGTAACGGTACAAACCCAGTCTCTGGTAACGGATATCAATGACCACGTGGTAACGGTGCGTCAAGGGGAACAAATTAAACAAATTAACTCCCGTACCATTTTATGGGCTGCTGGTGTCAAAGCGTCGAAAATGGGCAAGGTATTGGCGGAACGTACTGGGGTAGAATTAGACCGTGCCGGGCGAGTTATTGTGGAACCTGATCTGAGCATTCCTGGTTATTCTGATATCTTCGTAATTGGGGATCTGGCTAATTTTCCCCACCAAGGAGAACGGCCTTTACCTGGGGTGGCACCGGTAGCGATGCAACAGGGTGCTTATGTTGCTAAATTAATCAAAAAACGCATCCAAGGAGAGTCTTTACCCCAATTTGTCTATAAAGATTATGGCAATATGGCGGTTATTGGTCAGAATAAAGCAGTGGTTAATTTAGGCTTTGCTAAGTTCTCAGGGTTCTTAGCTTGGTTTGTTTGGGTTTGGGCTCACATTTACTATCTCATCGAATTTGATAACAAATTGGTGGTAATGGTGCAATGGGGTTGGAATTACTTTACCCGTGGTCGTGGTGCGCGATTAGTTACTGGTATTGGTGAAGGAAAACGCAAAGACCAACTGCAAGAAATGTCTCCAAAATCAACAGAAACAGCTACCCCTGTAACTCGTTAAAATAGTAGGGTGGGCAATGCCCACCTTTTTCTTAAAAAGTAGCTTAATTGTTTGATAAGCTGCGTTCAAAATGAACATGGTGAAAAGTGATAGTATAGCAATCAGGAATTATTTATGAGAATAAATTCTTTCGTTCTTGAGACACTGAGTGCGATCGTAAAACTTAGAGGCTGTTATGAGCAACCAAAATCTTAAAATCTTTCTAGCGTCTTCATCAGAATTGAAAGAGGATCGAGACCAGTTTGAAATTTTTATTAACCGTCAGAACAAGAAATACATTAAACAGGGTATTTTTCTAGAGCTAGTAATATGGGAAGATTTTCTAGATGCGATGTCAAGAACTCGTTTACAAGATGAATATAATAAAGCGATTAAAGAGTGTGACGTAGTTGTTAGCCTCTTTAAGACTAAAGTAGGTCAATATACTGAAGAAGAGCTTGGGAAGCTTTTAAGAAGAATAATAAGCCTCTGATTTATACCTATTTTCAAGAAGCACAAATTAATGTAAGTCAAGCTAATATAGAACACTTACAAAGTTTACAAGATTTTCAGAAGAAGCTTAGCGACTTAGGACATTTCTATACCAAATATAATAATATTGAAGACCTTAAATATAAGTTTATTGAGCAGCTAAATAAGTTTTTACCAGAGTTGGTCGAAACTGAAAATAACGTTAATAATACAACGAGACCAGACTCTATGGAGGAACAAAAATCGAGACAAGCTATAGTTGAAAATAACGTTATTTATATGGGGTTAGCGAAACCAATAAATAAACGCTTCGCCGTCCTTATTATGTGTTAATATGTTGCTAGGTAAACAGGCTTTTTAGTAATTATGGGTAAGTCTAAAACCAAACGTAAAACTAAAAAGAAAAAACAGGACTCCATGATTCGTACAGATGTCTGGAATCTCAAAGTGACATCTGTAGAGAAAAAGTTATTATTATTGACTGTTGCTGAATATAGAAGATTTTTAAAGCCGTTAGTTTTTATTGTCAATGCTGAATGGAAATTAATGGGACATCTGACAGATAAAGAGAAAGTAAATTATCTAGAAAAATCTATTCATTTAACTAGCAAAAATACAAATCCTAAATATTCATATTATCAAAAAGTTATTAATAAATATCCATCGTTTCGCAAGTTTCCTAGTTATTTAAGGAGAGCAGCCATAGCTGATGCCATTGGCATCGTTTCAAGTTTTCAGACTCGTTATAGAGAATGGCAATCAGGAGTTAGGAAACATAAGTTTGTTAGACCACCTCGATTAACAGCTATGTGTCAATCTTATCCTGCCCTATATAAGGGTCAACAGGTCAAATATAATGATGATTATCAAAATGTTTCTCTCAAAATTTGGAACGGTTCAGATTGGGTATGGTTAGAAGAAATCCCAGTTAAAACTCATGGACTTAATCGACATAAAGTGATAGGTAATCAAATTAAGTCGCCAGCTTTAGTGGTTAATTCTAAGACTTGTCAGCTTTCAATGCCAGTTAAAGTTAAACCGATAAAAAAGGAGGATTCAGACTATGTTTGTTCCGTAGATTTGGGAATAAATAATGCTGCAACTTGTTCGATTGTGGGACGAGACGGTACTGTAAAGGCTCGGAAATTTATCAATCCAGCTAGAGACATAGACCGTCGAAATAAACGAAAAATGATGATTAACAAGAAGTCAAAACAGACTCATCAAAAGACAAAAAAGAAGTTTATCAAAGGTTTTTGTCGAGGACTTTATCGGAAGTCAAGTAATATCAATTTAGAAATCTCTCGTAAAGTTTCCAGAGAAATTATTGAGTTTGCTAAACTGCATGATGTTAAAGTAATCGTCATCGAAAACTTAGCAGGATGGAAAGCTAAGGCCGGAAAAAAAGGCACTTTAATGAGACAAAAGTTTCATTTATGGTGTCATCAAAAAATTGTAGAGATTTTAAATAACCGATGGACAGAATTAGGGGGAGATGTGCAAACAGTTAACCCTAAATATACCAGTGCTTATGCTTTTGATGGCAGTGGAAAAGTTAAACGGAGTAAAAATAATTATTCTTTATGTACTTTTCTGAATGGTAAACAATATAATGCTGATTTATCCGCCTCATATAATATTGGGGCAAGGTATTGGTATTCTGTCTTAATTGGTGATAAGTATTTCTCTAAGGTATTTGTTAGCAAAAGTTCTACAAATACACTGCGGACACCAGTTTGCTTAGGGACACTTAGAAGTCTAAAAACTTCTGGGTGCAAATGAATCCCCAACTATAATCTGTGATTTAGTTGGGGTGTGTTCAATTAGTGTGGACTTTCAACGGTATAGAATATGCGCAATCCTACTATTTACATGGCTCTTACAAAATTGAGCGAATCCTTCCTGAACGCACAGCAACAGCAACACAAGCTACACCACTTTTCTTACAACCTTCACTCTCATCACCTAGTCCCCAACAACAAGTTCAACTTGGTCAATCAGATGTCGTAAGGAATATCCAAGTAAATAATCATCCAGCCTTAGTTATGTTATGAACTGGTGGAAAATAGGGATCTCTGGTATGAAGGCTGGATGATTATTATTCTGGAAGTCCCTAATTGCAGGAACACTTTCTGACTGGTATTTGGTACGTCCTTGTTCTGCTTACGCATGCGCTGGTTCATACTATTACCTACCTACTGAAAGAGTAAGTATAACTGAACTTCCCCTTTGACAAGACCCCATATAAGGGGGACAAATAAATCAAAGTAGCGATCGCGTTCAAAAAACTTGTACTAACGATGTGCTAAACTAAAAAAACTCTAGTGCTAGGGTAATGACATGGAATATGTGGGAACAGTCAAAGCTGCATCACTTATGAACTACCCCAACTTTTGAGAAGTTGGGGTTTCTAAAGACCCCAAACTTTTCTTATGTTGTTGAGATTTTTGTCGCTTCATCTCCCCAAGTTGCTTCATAGAGCCAGTATGTTTACGAGTCCGAGAAG
>NZ_JASJEB010000120.1 GCF_030064895.1 Crocosphaera sp.
AGATTATATCTAGCTATTACTCCTTCTGCCTCCTGCCTTTCAACTCCTGCCTCTAACAAAACTAGGATTTTATTTGAAGGTGCAAGATGTCAGTATACTCTTTTAACTTAGCAATCAACTTCAGGGTATGGGTTAAACGCTTTTTATTAATATTTTCTTCCATCGCTCCTCCTTCACTAATAATTAACACCCCTGCATAATTAAAATCCAGTTCCGTTAGTAATGTTTCTAAGGAAATAATTTCACAACCCAAACTATCCTTATAAAAATAAAATTGTGATTTTTTCATTTTAGGATATTGAGAAAAATAATTAACCATAATTTTTTGAAAATTTCCTGATTCTTGTGCTGTTTTTGCTAATTGATAACAAAAATTTTGAAAAGGAAGCATAAATTTTGATGAATCTAATAGGAGCAGTAATTGTGTACGATTAACCCGTTTAGGAATCATGACGGGATGTAAGAAAAATCCCTGACGACTAATTTCAACAACGGTACCATTTACATCTAATTCAGTTGAAGTACCTTGACGAACTAAACACCTCGCTTGTCGCCAACTTTGTTTCATTTGCCGTGAAGTTAAGGGAAAATAATCAGGGGTTAATTCATTAGGAAGAATAGCTATAACTTTACTGGTTTTTGACAAAATAATTTTCGGTCTGACGGCAGTTTTAATCAATAACAATACTCCATAAATTAATCCACTACTTCCCATCAATAAGCAAATTCCTATCAATAAAGGATGATGAGAATATGGTTCTGTCTCTACAACTTCAGAAACTTCAATTTTAGGATTTACTTGAGGAGTATTAGAAGAATTTGTCCCATTAGGTGACGGGGTTGGTAAGGGAAGTATATCTGGGATGGTGTTTACCTGATTATCTAATGATTTTTTACGATTTTCATTTTCTTGAATTAAACTAAATGTTCCCCATCCTAAGAATAATAAACTTCCAACAAATATTAAACTTGTTTTCCAGTTCAACCTATTTTTTCCCCAATTAAGAATCTTTTGTTTTAATAATTCTTCTCTAACTAAAATCGGGCTAGAATCATCAGGTATAAGACTATCTTCATCATCAGGTATAATACTATCTTCATCTATAGTTTCTAAAACAAACTGTTGAAAATAAGTTTCAAATCTTAACTGATCTGAGTTAGATTTTACCCATAAAGCACAACAAAGTCGTTTAACAGTTTCTATATCTTTAATTTCCTCCTCTGTCAACTTAGATAAGGCTTCTATGAGTAACTGATATTCGCCAATACCTAATGGAAATTTAGCCTTTTGTAAACTACTAAATAATTCCCATAAAGGCAAGTCTCCTTGTTTGATACTATATTCATTATCCATTAATTACCATCTCCCTTAATTAGTGTAAAAATTCAAGCAAATTAATAAATTACCCATTATCAATTAATCCCATATTTTTGACAATCATCATAACTTTTTAATAAGACTCCTGCAAAGGGAAGTTTACCCTCTTTTAACTGCGGTACAATGTTTTCTGATGGTTCTTCTATTATTAGTTTAACCCAGTCTAATAACTCACTGGTACTCACTTTTTTTCTATTTTTTCCTTTATCGATTTCCATTTGGTTTCTTAATTTGATAAACCGTTTAATTCCTTGTTTAATTATCTCTTGATTCTTTTCTTTCTCCTGGCTTAAATGAGCTTCAATTATCTTAATCAACTGTTGTTCATCAGGAAATTTTAAGTAATGGAATAGGCAACGACGAAGAAAAGCATCTGGTAAATCTTTTTCATCATTGCTGGTAATGAAAACAATAGGACAATTCTCATTTTTAGCCTTAATCCATCTCTTACTATCATTAGTCTTTCTCTCTTTTACCTCAAATATTTTTTGGTCTAATTCTAATAGTAAATCATTAGGAAAATCTAAATCAGCTTTATCAATTTCATCAATTAAGACCACAGTTTTTTGTTGGTTCTGAAAGGCTTTTCCTAATGCACCAAATTGAATATACTTTTCCATGTCTTCCTCTTGATTTAAACCTCGCTCTTCAAGGGACTGTTCTTTATTGGGGACTTGACTTAATGCTGCTAATTGAGCATCTCGTAATCGTGCTACATTATCAAAAGTATAAAGTCCCTCTTTTGCTGAAGAAGTTGACTTAATATACCAAGGTTCAAAGGGTAAATTAAGCTCATAAACGACAGCTAAAGCTAACTGTGTTTTGCCACAACCTGGTTCTCCTTTTAATAGTAAAGGACGCTCCAATTTGATTGCCCAATTAACCACTTCTACTAATTCTTTACTCGGTAAATAAGGCAACAGTTTTTGTCCCGTCTTTTCGTTAAATTTCTCGATGTCCTCAGTTGATGGTCGCTTTGTTCCCCGATAGGTTAAATTTAATAACTCAGCCATTTTTTTGACTCCTGAAACCAATTCAAATCACAACGAGCGCAAATTTCATCTAGGGTTAGGACTGGAATCCCTCCTTCTGTTTCTTCAAGAAATGTGTCCACTTCTTCATCAATTTCTTCTACTAATTCTTCTGGTAATTCCTCTCTTTCAAAAGTTGACCAATTTAGCAAATCACTTTCACTAAATTCTTTGAGTTTCGGAATTTTCAATTGATAATACTCTTCTTTCGCTTTCTCAATTTTATCTTGAAATAATTGAGTGGATTCTCCTATTTTTCCTTCATAATCAATTAAAAAGAAAAATAACTTATTTAGACCTTCTTCTTTCTTTTGAATATTCATTAATAGAGGTTGCCACAATTTTTCTAAAATCTTCCTCAAATTTTCTCCTCCCACATAATCTACATTATGAAAAATAATAATCACATTTCTACTTTCTAAGCATTGCTCAATTTTTTTGGCAATTTCTTCTAAAGTTGCTTTCTTAGGATCTACATGAAACTGTCGACAAAGCTCTCTAGTGAGAACACTTTTATCCAGTTTTCGTCCTCGACGATCTAATTCTATAATTACGTATAGACTCAAATCATGATCTTCTAAATGATTTTTCAATAATAAGTTTAATAACCATTTCTGACCATATTCTGGGGGGCCATGAATTAATAAAGCTGCTGTTTGAACAGATTTAATTAGTTTCTGAAAAAGTTTCACTTGCTTTTGATAGCCTAACTTAACTAAGGTTTTATATAATTTTTCACTATCTACAAATTTCCAAATATTTTCTAATTCTTCTATTGCTAATGCCAGTCCTTTTTTCTCACCTTGACGATGACTAGCTACTGCTATCACTTCGCCACTTTCCGGCTCAACAATAGGTGAACCACTACAACCTCTCTGTAACCCATTTTCTCCAACAATATTCAAATCCCATCCTTGTATTCTCTTCCCTAGAAACTGTGATTGAATAATCACCGGATTTCCAATTTCTCCCTGACTTGGTTTTAGGAAATATTGTAATTGCTCTGTTCCAGACTGCTGAAACCCATGATATCCTGCTGTCATAAAATCTTTGGTCATAGCCCCTTCTTTTCCTAACTTTAGAGAGAGTTTTCTTTTTAATCCTTCCACCCTCACCACTGCTAAATCTAATCCCGTATCTTCTCCTGATACTATTACTATTCCCGACTTTCCATCTACTTGTATAAATTCCTCCCCCCCTATTTCCGTTACTACATGAGCGCAAGTCACTATATAACTTATTCCCCATTGACTTTTAACCACAAATCCCGTCCCAAATCCGCTATTATCTGGTTCTTTACTGGTTATTAAGACTATGGATTCTTGTAACTTTTCTGGAGTCATCATCTATTTTTCCTGCTTTTATTTATTCTTGAGTTCTTTGCGGTTTTAAGGTCAATTTAACTTTTAAATTGGCACTGGCTGTTGATTTAGTTATATAAAGATTACCTTCTCCTGTAAAACTTAAGCCTATTTCCACTTCTGCTCCTTCTACCATTACTTCTTCATTTAATTTTTCCCAAGCTTTTACTATAGGACGACAACTATTGACTAACAATGGTTCTACCATGTCAAATGTTGTTTTTACTTTTTGGGCTAAACCTCCTGATATTGGTTCTAATTCCTCCCCTGGTACTTCTACCTCTACTAAGGTTCCATCTTCTAATTTAATTAGTTTTTTTCCCATTTTCTTTCCTTTTTTTGGTTTCTTTTCTTTGGTTTAAAGCCAGAGCTATCGCTTCTCTAACTAAGTTTAATCTTTCTTGTCTTGGTAACAACATTAGTTCTTCCATTACCGATTGCTCTAACCTAATTTTTGACACTCTCCTGATTCCGCTACGCTAAAATCAGGAGATTCTTTCCTCACAGACTCTTATCTAGCCAATCAGAAATTGACCCCGACAGAACGTCTCCGAAAGCTTCTTGATGCAGTCACTCATGGGGGAAACCCCCAAGACCGCGCTGCATCGCATTTTTATTCACGGGCTGCCCGACCGCTACTAGACCTCGATTTCTTATTACTTGACTAGCCGCTACATCACGATTTGTTTGATACCCACAATAAGGACAATTATGAATCCTATCTGATAGATTCTTTTTGCTTGTTTGGGTATTACAATTAGGACAAATTTGACTGGTATAATCTTTATCTACTTTCAAAAAATAGACATCTCTTTTCCAGCAGACATAAGCTAAGATGTGGAAAAACTGACCAAAACTAGCATCCTTAGTATGCTTGCCAAACATTCCTTTAGCCCATGCTTTGAAGTTAATATCTTCGACAAATATCATTCCAGCTTGATCACACAAATGATGAGCTAGTTTAAAATGCCAGTCTTTTCTGGTATCGTGGATCTTTTGATAAATTCTAGCTATTTTAGTTTGGAGTTTTTGCCAATTATTAGACCCCTTTTTCTTGTTTTTTAATCTTTTTTGCAGTGATTTCAACTGGCCATAAAGTTGATTAAAAAACCGAGGTCTTTTAACTAATTCCCCCTCGCTATTAGCTAAATAAGAATCGAGTCCGATATCTACTCCTAAAGGATATCCCTGTATAGGAGTTTCAGGAACATTAACAGCTAACTGATAAATTAACTGGACAAAATACCCTGATGCTCGTTTGACTACCCTAATTTGTTTCAATAGAAAACCATCTCTGATTGGTCTAGACATCCTCATATTAACCTTCCCAATTTTAGGAAGTTTTACCCAACCATCTCCTACCCATTCTTGTTTCACTGATGGGTAGAGAAAACTTCTCATTTTCTTTTTAAAGCGAGGAAACCCGAAACCTCTTTCCCACATATTGACAAAAGCAGCCTCTAGAGTTCTTAAGGTCTGTTGTAGGATTTGGGAATGAGGTTCTTTTAATTCAAGATAGGTTTTCTTAGCTTCTGTTAAAGATTTGCACTGAGAATTATAGGTAGGTCTAGGAGTATCTGGACTAATGATATATTCAGAATGAATTGAACAAGCATTGATAGGAGACTTGCGACTATTAACCCAATCTTTTCTATCTCGAAGTGCATAGTTATAAACTTTTCTGCACGTTTCAAGATACATCTCAATCTTTTGGACTTGAGACTTTTTAGGTTTGAGTTTGTAGTCGTACGTCATAGTTATCATGCTATCATTATAACACACTTAATAAAAATAACAGCACTTATTAAGGAATATTAACGGGCAATAAATTACCCGTGTTGCGCTACATCTCCCACTTGAAAGATGGGAGCTTTGCGCTGCCCGCGTTTTTCTGTAACCTAACCAAGCACTATCTATTTGCGAGGGGATCATCTAAACCTGTATTGTTGATATACGGGACAATAGCAAGCATTTTATGGATAAAAGGTTACTATGTCAAGACGAAAAAAGAATTTTCCCTGTGGACATAAAGGGTATGGTCAAAAGTGTCATCGTTGCGCCCAACAAGATAGGGTCCGGCAGGAAAAACAAAACAAAAAAAATACTTGGGAAGAAACCTTTAACAAAGATCCCATTAATTTAAAACCCTTCCCTAAAAATGTTGTGCTTAAAGCCCGTCAAATTCTTCAAGGACTCGCTAACCAACAAGATTATCGCAGTTTTCACGGGAAACGGCTACGACACGATCGCTTTATTATTAGCATTCCTGTGACTAGACACTATCGCTTAATTTGTCGGGATCATGGAAGTTTTCTCACCCCAGAAGCGGTTGTTTCCCACGAAGATTATAATGTATGTAAACCCGGCCATTAAAATACACTACTACTGCCTAAGATCACTACTTCCTAGCTAACAAGATTCTTGTGAGACCATAATGCAAATTTATTTAGACTATAGCGCAACAACTCCCCCTCGTTCAGAGGTGGTTAATTACGTCAAAAAAATTCTCACAGAAGAATGGGGAAACCCCTCTAGTCTGCATCAGTGGGGACAACGGGCAGCTATGAGTTTAGAAATGGCAAGGACTCAAGTTGCTTATCTTCTCAATGCAGTTGATCCTGAATCGATTATTTTTACATCGGGGGGAACAGAAGCAGATAATCTGGCTATTTTAGGTATTGCTGGGCAGTATAGCACACCCCAACATCTGATTATTTCTAGTGTTGAACATCCAGCTATTAGTGAACCGGTGCGCCGTTTAGAAGCGCAAGGATGGGAAGTTACTCGCTTACCGGTGAATCGTCAAGGGAGAATTAATCCTTTGCATTTAAAAGCTGCTATTCAATCGAATACTGTGCTTATTTCCATTATTCATGGTCAAAGCGAGGTAGGAACCGTGCAACCCATTGAAGAATTAGGGAATATTGCTCGTAATCATGGCATTCTCTTCCATACCGACGCAGTACAAACCGCAGGAAGAGTCAAAATTGATCTGCAACGACTACCTATTGATTTATTATCCCTTTCTGCCCACAAAATTTATGGTGTTCAAGGGGCCGGGGCCTTATATGTGCGTCCAGGAATCGAAATTGATCCCTTAGTTTTGGGTGGTGGCCAAGAAGGCAAAAAACGCTCAGGAACCCAAGCAGTGGCAATTATTGCAGGGTTTGGACTGGCTGCTGAATTAGCTGCCACAGAGATGATAAAAGAAAGTTCTCGCTTAATAGGATTACGCGATCGCCTCTTTGATTTGATGGCGGATTGTCCTTATTTGGTTCCCACAGGAGATAGATTATATCGTCTTCCTCATCATATTAGTTTTGTAATTCAAAACTCTTTGCAAACAGGTGAAACGGAAAAAATTACAGGAAAAATGATTGTCCGTCAGATGAATTTAGCCGGAATTGCTATTAGTGCAGGTTCTGCTTGTCATAGTGGTAAATTAAGTCCCAGTCCGATTTTATCGGCCATGGGTTACTCGGAAAAAGAAGGGTTAAGGGGTATTCGTTTAACATTAGGAAAAGAAACAACCCTAGAAGATATTGATTGGACAGCAATGGTATTAAAACAAGTGTTAAACCGTTTAATACCACAATTAGCTATTGCAAAGTAAACTTTCTGATGATTCTAATCTGGGAAATTGAGCTATCATATAGCAATTAGTCGTCAATTTTAAGAATATGGAAACATTAGAAAACTACGAGTTAATTAAAAAAAATGGTCAAACTACCACGGAAAAAGCGTTACAATGGTTTGACGAACTTGAGCCTGTAAATGTAGATTTTATGCTAGGTCTTTGGCAAGGATCTGGACTACATACAAATCATCCTATGGATGGATTATTAGAAGTATCCTCTTGGTACGGCAAAGAGTTTGTTGATAGTGAAACTGTGCATCCTTTATTATTTTCAGATAAAAATCAGAACATTTTTAAGGTAGCACCGAATGCCAATAGTATGAAATTAGTTTTCAAAATGTCTTGGTTAAAAAATAATTCCTTTAAACCCTTACTGATGTTAACTAATGAACTGATGAAAACAGAAGTTTCTCAAGCTAGATTAAGAATGATGGAATATCGAGGAAAAGTTACAGCAACAATGGTTTATGACTATTTACCTATTAACGATTCCTTCAGAAAGATAGATGAGAATACAGTATTAGGAATTATGGATTATAAAATTTATCCTCAACCTTTCTTTTTCATTTTGGAGCGTAAATAGTATATTATCTGACTAACTGATAACTGATCACTGATCATTAATCTAATTCTTCTTCTCCAATATCAGCCAAAGCAACGGGACTATCTTCAGGCGATCGCAGATTTTCAACTAAGTCTTGAATTTCTGGGGGTGGGGGAGGTGTTAAACGAGAAACAATGAGAGTAACTACTACATTTAATATCATTCCTACTGTACCTATCCCTTCAGGAGATACGCCAAAAAACCAAGCATTCATAGCAAAAAATTTGACCCCAATAATATAGTAAGTAGTGAAAGCTAAACCAATAATCATACCAGCGATAGCCCCTTCTTTATTAGTCCGTTTATCAAAGACTCCTAAGATAATAACAGGAAAAAAACTAGCTGCTGCTAATCCAAAAGCAAAAGCCACAACTTGGGCAACAAAACCAGGAGGATTAACCCCAAAATAACCAGCGATCGCAATGGCAAAACCCACCATTATTCGCCCTACCATTAATCGTTGTGACTCACTCGCTTGGGGATTAATAATCCGATAATAAACATCATGAGCGATGGAACTAGATATTACCAAAAGTAACCCTGATGCAGTTGATAATGCTGCTGCTAAACCACCGGCAGCAACTAAAGCAATAACCCAAGGAGCTAAGTTAGCAACTTCGGGGGTTGAGAGAACAATAATATCTCGATCAATAGTAATTTCACTGGCTTCTTTATCGGGCATTAATTCGATAATTCCGTTATTATTTTTATCTTCAAATTGCAGCAATCCAGTATTTTCCCATTTTGTTGCCCAATCCAATTCTTGTATCTCAGCGACCGTTTTATTGTGTAAAGTATCGATTAAATTATAACGAGCAAAACCAGCTAAGGCTGGAGCAGTGGTGTATAAAATAGCAATAAATAGTAATGCCCAACCGGCAGAATAACGAGCAGCTTTAGGACTAGGAACAGTATAAAATCGAACAATAACATGGGGTAAACCTGCTGTACCAACCATCAAAGCAATGGTAATAAATAGCACATCTAACATAGATTTGCTGGCAAAAGGTTGGGTATATTCAGCAAAGCCTAAATCCACCTGAATTTGGTTTAATTTTTCAACAATATCGCTAAAAGTAAATGCTAGTTGTGGGATGGGATTACCCGTTAATTTTAAGGCGATAGCAATAGCAGGAATTAAGTAAGCAATAATCAAAACAGTATATTGTGCAACCTGAGTCCAAGTAATGCCTTTCATGCCCCCTAAAATGGCAAAAAAAGCTACAATAATCATGCCAATAATCACACCAGTTCCAATATCCACTTGTAGGAAGCGACTAAACACAATTCCTACCCCTCTCATTTGTCCGGCAACATAAGTTAAAGAAACAAAAATAGCAGCAAATACTGCTACTAAACGAGCAGTGTTTGAATAATAGCGATCGCCCACAAAATCTGGGACTGTATATTTACCAAACTTCCGTAAATAGGGGGCTAAAAGTAACGCCAAGAGGACAAAACCCCCTGTCCATCCCATCAGATAGATAGACCCATCGTAGCCCAAAAAAGAGATTAATCCTGCCATAGAAATAAAAGAAGCTGCTGACATCCAATCTGCTGCCGTTGCTGCCCCATTTGCCACAGCAGGAACCCCTTGATCTGCAACAAAAAAACCTTTACTATCCTTAACCCGAGAACGCCAACCAATATATAGATAAATAATAAAAGAAATGATCACTAAAATAGTAGTCCAAGCTTCAACAGACATAATTATTTTCTCCCTTTAAACTTACGATCTAATTTATCCATTTGCACAGCATAAACAAAGATTAAAATAACAAAAATAAAAATTGATCCTTGTTGCGCCATCCAAAAACCAAAAGGAATTTTTCCCAAGATAATAGTATTAAGTGGTTGTACCAAAAGAATGCTACAACCCAAAGAAACAGCAGCCCAAATAATGAGCAAAGTACGAATTAAACGGGTGTTTTCACCCCAATAAGTGCGACGGTTATCATTATTCATTTATTTTCAAAATAGAATCTTAAGATTAGATTCTATTCTATAGTAATGGCGTAAAATATAAAGATTATATTCTTTTGGAATGACCAAACATTGAACTGCCGACCCACCTCGAATTGAATTCGAGGTGGAAAGCGGCAGTGCATTCCGCACATCTTTCATCTTTCATTTTGGTTTCAAGCCTCTCCCTTTAGGGAGAAAGAAGTTTGGGAGAGGTTTCAAGCCTACTTCCAAACGAATAATAAATGTTAAATGAAATGACTAATTAATGTGAATAAAGTTCCAGGTTTAATTGTGACTTAAGATATTGAAAAAGAAAAAATAAAATTTCCTTGTCCCATAAAAAATAAATCTGCTAGAATCAATGGGTAACAATCTTAAATAATTTCCATGAAGAGTTAGGTCTCTGTTGTTCTTTACCTTTCCTTAACCAAAACCATCTTAAATCCTAAACTCATAATTTTTGTGCAATCACACAACAACTAATCGATTATAAGCAGAGAAAATTATGCCGAAAGAAGACGCATCCGTTATCGTAGGAATTGATATCCGGTCTAGGTTTTATGGAGAAAATTCCATATTTATCACAGGACAAAAGGTAAGAAAAACCAATACACAGACAATCAATTTTAAGGTTGCTGATGGTCTGTTTACCGTAGGGAACGAAGACAATCAATTTACTTTTGACTTTGTTAATAATCCTCAAGAAATTCCAAGCAAACCCCAGGCTTATGACTTAGGAACTCTTCCAAATAGTTCCCACCCCCTACTAAAAGAGATTGTTTTTAGCCTAATTTCTCCGCAACCTGAAACTGAAGAAAGTGACAATGAAGAAAAACCCCAAGATGCTACTGCTTACACTGAAAATAGTAATTTGGAAAATGACGAAATTCCAGATCAAGACAATAATGAAAATACAATCCCTAATAATGAAGAAGATAATATTAATCCTCCCCTAGAAGATACCCCAAGTGACTCAGAAGTTTCCGATATCGATGGTCAACAGACAACAGTAGGAGTATCAAGCGAACAAGAAACTGCTATAGTTACTGAGTCTGTTTCTGAGACTGAAAACACACCAGAAAACATTGTTGTTGACATCGAAAATAGTAATCAGAATAATAATGAAAACACCATTGCTGATGGAGAGACCATAGATCCACCTCCGTCTATAATCAGTTCGTTTAACATCATTATAATTGGCACCAATGATAATGACACCCTCCCAGGAACCACCTTTAACGATATTATTGATGGGCGATCGGGAAATGATGCTATCTTTGGACTAACCGGTAATGATGCTATCTCTGGTGATGAGGGAAACGACATCATTGATGGGGGTGAAGGAAACGATCTAATTTTCGGTCATGATGGCAATGATATTATTTCTGGGGGAGATGGCCTCGATATCTTAATTGGAGTTAATCCTACATTGGGTTTTGGATCTTCTGAACAAGATATGTTAGAAGGAGGAGAAAATCAAGATATTTTCGTCTTAGGGGATGAAAATTACCTTTATTATGATGATAATGATCCCCTCAGCTTTGGAGAACATGACTATGGGTTAATTCGTGACTTTACCCTTGGGGAAGATATCATCGAACTTCATGGAGAAATCGAAAACTATAGTTTAGACTTCTACACTACCGATGATGGCATCATTAAAGCTGATATTGTCTATGATTCTGGAGTAGAAGCAAAAGGAGAATTAATCGGTATTATCGAAAATGCTGACCCAGAATTAGAATTAAGCGATTCTTCCTTTGTCTATAGCGAAAATGACTATGAAAGTCTTTACAATGAGATTTTTTCCCCTCTGGAAAGTTTAGATCCCGGAATCTTTGTCATAGATCAAGTATCAGCATCCTCTTTGACATTAATCAACAGCAATAGAGAAGTAGTCACTATACCGCTATGGGGAGACGGTCATGTATATATCTTTTCAAAGAATGCTTTGAGTATCCCTGCTCCTACACCCGGTAGTGTTTTGGATACTTCTCTCATTGGTGTCTTTACCCCTCCTAATATCATTGAAGGAACAAACGACGATGATGTTTTAGTGGGTACAGATAGCAACGATATGATTTATGGTTTTGCAGGTAATGATGATATTTCAGGACTAGGGGGTGATGACACTATTTATGGTGGAGATGATGAGGACACCATTTCTGGTGGTTTAGGTGACGATAACTTAGATGGTGGAGACGATGATGATCTCATTACTGGTGGAGGGGGTAACGATACTATTACCGCAGGAGACGGTGATGATACTGTTTCTGGTGGTTTTTTTCTTGGTTTATTTGGTGTAGATGATCACGATCAGATCACCGCAGGAAAGGGAGATGATGATGTTTCTGGTGGATACGGAAACGATACTATCTCTGGAGATCAAGGTGAGGACACAATTTCTGGTGGTTTAGGTGACGATAACTTAGATGGTGGAGACGATGATGATCTCATTACTGGTGAAGAGGGTAACGATACTATTACCGCAGGAGACGGTGATGATACTGTTTCTGGTGGTTTAGGTAACGATACTATTACCGCAGGAGAGGGAGATGATGCTGTTTCTGGTGGAGATGGTAATGATACTATCTCTGGAGATGAAGGTGAGGACACCATTTCTGGTGGTTTAGGTGACGATAACTTAGATGGTGGAGACGATGATGATCTCATTACTGGTGAAGAGGGTAACGATACTATTACCGCAGGAGACGGTGATGATACTGTTTTTGGTGGTTTAGGTAACGATAACATCACAGCAGGAGAGGGAGATGATGCTGTTTCTGGTGGAGACGGTAATGATACTATCTCTGGAGATGAAGGTGAGGACACAATTTCTGGTGGTTTAGGTGACGATAACTTAGATGGTGGAGACGATGATGATCTCATTACTGGTGGAGAGGGTGATGATACTATCAACGGAGGAGAAGGTGATGATACTGTTTCTGGTGGTTTAGATAACGATAACATCACCGCAGGAGAAGGTGATGATACTGTTTCTGGTGGTTTAGATAACGATACTATTACCGCAGGAGAAGGTGATGATGCTGTTTCTGGTGGAGACGGTAACGATACTATCTCTGGAGATCAAGGTGAGGATACCATTTCTGGTGGTTTAGGTGACGATAACTTAGATGGTGGAGACGATGATGATCTCATTACTGGTGAAGAGGGTAATGATACTATTACCGCAGGAGACGGTGATGATACCGTTTCTGGTGGTTTAGGTAACGATAACATCACCGCAGGAGAGGGAGATGATGCTGTTTCTGGTGGAGACGGTAACGATACTATCTCTGGAGATCAAGGTGAGGACACAATTTCTGGTGGTTTAGGTAACGATAACTTAGATGGTGGAGACGATGATGATCTCATTACTGGTGAAGAGGGTAACGATACTATTACCGCAGGAGAGGGTGATGATACTGTTTCTGGTGGAGATGGTAATGATACTATCTCTGGAGATCAAGGTGAGGATACAATTTCTGGTGGTTTAGGTAACGATAACTTAGATGGTGGAGACGATGATGATCTCATTACTGGTGGAGAAGGTAATGATACTATTACCGCAGGAGACGGTGATGACACTGTTTTTGGTGGTTTAGGTAACGATAACTTAGATGGTGGTACGGGAGATGACATTATCAATGGTGTCTCTTCAAACACCGGTGGAACCTTTGAACGAGATACTTTAACAGGGGGTTCCGGTAGCGATCGCTTTATTTTAGGAGACAAAACCCAAGTCTATTATGATGATGGTAATGCTGTTTCCTTGGGTAAATATGATTATGCTTTAATTACAGATTTTAATGCTAGTGAGGACTTCATTCAATTATATGATTCCATTGATTTTTATCAACTGGATCTGTATACAACCTCATCAGGAAACATTAATGCTGCTTTGATGTACGATCCAGGAGTAACAGCGAGACGAGAACTGATTGCTATTATTGAGGATGTTTCTGCTGACTTAAATATTAGTGATTCTTCGTTTGTTATTGCTTAATCATCTCGCTAACAAAACTTGATCCTTGATCGATTTAAAAACCCTAACTTCTTCAAAGTTAGGGGTTTTTCATTTTACAATTTTATAATAGGTAGTGCTATAGTAGAATTTTTCGTGTAATGATTAGGAGTTAATTAGGTAACTGCTCACCGCAATAAAGAATCTCTCTTGACAACATAGAGGTAAAATCGAGGATTTTTATGTATATTAGGAGTTATGATAACCAATGCTGCCATTGATTCAGAGCTAGTTAGAGCCGTCGCTGATGAACAGTTAGCGACCAATGTGTTCATGGTTGAGTGGCTAGTCAAGGTGCAACAACAGTTATCCCTTCAACAACGACTGATTGAGAACAAAGACCAACAAATCTCTGCACAACAACAAGAGATTGAAAAATTGAAAGAAGAGAGAGATAAGCTAAAAAACCGTGACAAAAAATTGGAGATTGGAGATTGGAGATTGGAGATTGAGTAAGAACAAGCCCTTGTTTTTAAACATGGGTAAATCTACAATCTACCCTCAAAAATCTACAATAAATCAAAAATCTACAATCTACTTTTCCCTTGCCCCCTGTCTTTTAAGCAGGGGTCAATCTACAATCTGCCCTCTGCAATCTGCAATCCTTTGACCAGTGATTGCTATAGTGCCTACTTTCGACAAAGTGCTTACGCTAAACAGAAGTGTCTGGCCCATCTAGAACGAGAGTTAGAGTCCCTGAAAACCAGTCGGTTTCAGGGGAATCGGCAGTTTGCCCATGATGTGCAATTGGTTTTAGGGAAAGCTCGTATGGCTCATCGTCATTATCATGCAGGAATTTTAAACCTCTCAGAGTTAAGCTCTAAAAGAACTGAAGTCGAGAACTTACTGCAAGAGATTTTTAAGGCAACTCCCAAAAAAGGATGGCCTTATGACGCACAAAGATTGATTAACCGTCTCAAACGACATTGGGACGAGTGGTTCACTTTTTTGACTCATCCTGAAGTTAAACCCGATAATAATGATGCCGAGAGAGCCTTACGTCCCATTGTTATTCACCGCAAAGTTAGTGGGGGAGCCAGAAGCGACTGGGGAGCCGAGTTAGTCACTCAAATGTTCAGTTTTTTGGAAACAATGAGGTTACAGGGAAATAATGCTATTACCCAATTGTGCGAATTATTATCATTAGCTGGTCGTAGTCCACCAGGATTAGAGATGTAAACGGACAGGAGCCGATGGGGGGATTTTTCCACCTCCAGAACCAACGGAGGAGATTAGCTTAGTTCTCTATATCAACCAGAGAACTAAGCCAAATTCATTCATTTTTTCATTCTAGGATTGTTTTTTTATTCCTCAATTGATGTTGCTTATCGTGCCTTTTAATAATGCTTTCTTGTTGCGGTGAGCAGTTACGAATTATTTAGCTTAGTATTTAATTTAACTGAGCAAAAAAATGGCTTTTTTATCACAACCCATAGTCCTTATATTTTAACTGCTTTTAATAATTTGATTCAAGCAGGAAACGCTAGAAAAAAAATAGCAGAAAGAGGTAATAAACCCAAAGAACTTAAAAAATTATATTCTATTGTCTCTGAAGATAAAATCTTAGACATAGAAGACTTTGGCGTTTATACGTTAGAAAATGGAGAACTTAGAAGCATAATAGATGAAGAAAATAGACTTATAGATGAAAATATTATTGATGAAATATCTGACGAAATAGGATATATTTTTGATAAATTAGTTGACTTAGAATTAGGAGAAGAATAAATTAATGTTATCTGAGAATCAATTAGAAAAACTAAAAGAATGTTTCACTCAAAAAAAGTTATCTCCCAAGCAATCAAGTTTTTTTACTGAAAATAAAGTAAAATTTGAACTAATTAATGATAATAAAGATTCAATAATTGTTATTGAAGTTAATCTAGATAAATGTTTATTCAAAAAACTACGATAAGTGAATTTTATAACAGGAGATGAACCTAAAAAATGTGATTATCTAATTATTATTCCGGATAAATCACTCGAACTTTGGATAGAATTAAAAAGTAGTGAAGTTGAATAAGGTAAACAGCAACTTACACAAACTTTTAAAGATGAAAAATTGTATTCTCTATTAACTAAAATTAAAGAAACATACTATTTTAATAAGTATAAAACTAACCATGAATCTATTAAAAAAATCGGATATGTTGTGTATAAAAGAAATAGAATACCATCACAAAATCCTAGAAAACAGAAACAAAAAAAGCAAGCAAAAGTAAAATCTAAAGCTTCATCACAAAAAGATAAATTAATGATTTTGGAACAAAAAAATAATCAACCAGTCTATTTAAAAAAATTATTGACTTAAGTTTAAATTTTACCTAATCTATAGATAAAATGAATAAGATAATCTCATTATTTATCATAAATTTTTAACAAGATAACCGTGATTGAATTTGTCCAAAACCGCATCCTATCATCAAAAATAATACAATTATTTACCCGTACCCTTATCAAATGGCAACAAGACGACTGCATAGAAATGGGTGCAGCATTATCCTATTATGCTATTTTTTCCCTATTTCCTATCTTGCTGGTCATTCTAAGTATAACCGGTTTAATTCTTGGACCTGATACCAACGCTTATACTCAAATTTTAATCTTTGCTAAAACCGCTTTACCCATAGAAGCATATCGTATCGTAGAAAGTACCTTACTCCAATTAAATACAAGTAGTTTGGGTGCAGGAATTATTGGTTTTTCTATTCTATTTATTACAGCAAGTCGTATTTTTCTCGCTTTGAGTCGTGATGTTGATAAAATATGGAAAGTTTATCATCGTCAGTATAGTCAAAATGGCTGGTTTTGGACAATTATTAATTTTATAAAAAATCAAATTATTGCCTTCCTTTTGGTATTGAGTTCCACTGCTTTAATGTTAGTTTCTTTATTGTCTAATATTGCTTTAAAAGTGTTTGTAAAAACCATTATTAATGTCGAAGAAGCAATTACTTGGGTTCGACTTGACGAAGCTTTTTTATGGAATAGTTTACAACTGGGTGTCACTTATTTCCTCCTAACTTCTGTTATTATGTTTCTCTATAAAACCCTCCCTGGAACTAAAGTAAAATGGAGTGATATTTGGATAGGTTCTTTATTAGCAGTTAGCTTATTTTTTCTACTTCAAAGTTTAGTTAGTAAAGAGGTGATTCGTATTGGCGAACAGTTTCGAGCTTATGGCATTATTGGGGGATTTATGGTACTTTTATTATGGATATTTCTCAACTGCCAAATTTTTCTTTTAGGTTGCGAATTTACTTATGTTTATACCCATTTATTTGGTAGTAGAAAAGATAAATAAATTAGACAGCTTTTTTAATTAACTTAGCTAATTTATCCGCACTATCTATAACAGCTAAACTTGAAGTATTTTGAGACATTTTTCGCAATTCATCAGGATTTTTAAGTAAATTTATAACTAAATTTCTTAGTTTTTCTTCAGTTAATTCTTTCTGTTGATAACAATAAGCTGCCTCTCCTTCAACAAACACTTGAGCATTAAAAGATTGATGATCTTCTGCTGCAAAAGGATAAGGAATTAAGACAGCAGGAGTTTTAGTAATTGCTAATTCTGTTAAAGTTCCGGCACCGGCACGACTCACCGCTAAATCTGCTCTTTGTAATAATCCCGCCATGTTATCATAGAAGGGTAAAGAAATATATGGAGGGTGTTGAAAACTGTCAGCATCAGGGTCATTTTTTCCTGTTAAATGTACCACATAAGCACCCATTTCTAACCACTCTGGAACACATTGACGAACTAATTGATTGACAGAAACTGCACCTTGAGAACCCCCGACAATAACAATTAAAGGCACATTATCAGGTATTTTTAAGTCTAAAGATTGAGGAGTATAAAACTGCGATCGCACAGGGGTACTAACCCAAAGAGTAGAGATATTAGGTAAATATTTTTGAGTACCTTTAAACCCTAAAGCAACCGTATGACAAAAGCGACTCAATAGTTTAGTAACCTTGCCAGGAATATAATTTGCTTCGTGAATAATAGCAGGAATTCCTGATAACTTAGCAGCTAAAATAGTAGGACTTGCAATATACCCACCAGTTGTAAAAACTACATCTATTTTTTCTTCTTTAATTATTTTTTTTACTACAAAAACTGAGTTAACTAAACCCAATAAAATTTGTAACTTTTTCAGAGGAGAACGAGTTTGAAAACCCTCAACTGATATAGTATGAAAAGGATAGCGATCGCCGATTAAACTCTGTTCAAGACGGTTAGGGGTTCCTAACCATTGAATTTCATAATCTGGTAATTTTTCAGCCACTCCCAAAGCAGGAAAAACATGACCACCGGTGCCACTTGCTGCGATCAATAAACGTGCCATAAAAACAAAATAATCGTTATAATAAAGCGAAAATCCTGTATGGTTAATCAGGATAGTTCACACAAGGTAGACGCATGATGTATCGCCATTGGTTCCTCTCTGTTATAATTGGTTTCGGAATAAGCTTAGGCACTCATTTAACCCTCCGTGCAGAAAGTCCTGACACTGCACCGGTTGAATTAAAAGCCCTAATTGCGCAAATCGATGCAGCAGCTAATAGACAAGACATAGATCGCATTCAATCATTATATAGTGACCAATATGTAACGGCTGATGGGTTAATCTTAGATGAGTTTACCGAAAGCTTAAAAGCATTGTGGAAAGATTATCCCGATTTAAACTATACAACAGAATTATTATCTTGGGAAAAACAAGGTAGCGGTTGGGTAGCTGAAACCTTAACAACTGTGACAGGAAATAGTCAACAAGGAGGGCGAAAAATTCAACTAGAAGCCAAAATTAAATCCCGTCAAACTTTCCAGAGAAATCAATTGATTCGTCAAGAAATCTTAAGCGAAGAAACCAGATTAACCTCTGGAGAAAATCCCCCAGAAGTCACCGTAAATGTGCCAGAAACTGTGAAAGTTGGAGAAGAGTTTGATTTTGATGTTATCGTCAATGAACCTCTCAGAGATGAGTTATTAGCAGGAATGGCAATGTTAGAAAAAGTTGACAGCGATCGCTATTTAGATCCCTCTAATATGCAGCTAGAATTGTTACAATCTGGAGGATTATTTAAACGAGTTTCTGCTGTTGAAGAACCACAAAATCGTTGGCTTTCTGCTATTTTAGTCCGTAGCGAAGGTATTACTATGGTGACTCATCGTGTCAGAATTATTGACTAACCTGAGTTCGGTGTTAGGAGTTCGGAGTTCGGAGTTATAATTTTAGCAAGGAAATCATTAGGGTTTGAGACTTGTCAATTTTACCAATTCTCTATCAATTTCCTTATGTCAAACTCAGGTGACTAATGAGTGATTATTGTTGCTGTTGTTTAGCATAGATGTCTACAAGATTTCGGATCATAGTTTGATAAGATGCGTTATTACGTTTAGCTTCACGTTTAAAGAACTCAATACTCTCCTTAGTAAACTCCATTGTTACCCGTACCGTTGTTTTTTTGGGTATCAATTCTTCTGGGGGTGGTAAAAAATCTTTAACAATTGTAACCTCTCCAATAGGTTCGGCCGGATCAGGGATTTTGTTGTTCATAAAATTGCCTCCATTTTCGCCATTCGGCTGCACCAAATATCCGAATAACTTCACATCGATAAGTAAAACGCACTGTTAAAACACGGTCATTCACCTTGCCAATACAAAACCAACGTTCTTCTGATTCGCTGTGCTTAGCATCATGGACAATCAAACGGTTTTCATCAAAAAAGGCATATTGAGCCGTGCTAAAGTCTACACCATGTTTTGCTTTATTTTTGGCTTCTCGTTGATCATCCCACTCAAAAGTGAAACTCATTTGATTTTGCCATATTCATTATACATATTTAATTTACATTGTGCTGCATTCAAAGCCCACCAACTCTAATGAAGTTAATAAGTCTAATATAAAGTCCAGTTTACAAAGATATTATTACTCTAATTTTTCTAATGGTGATGTTATAAATAGTGTACAAATTTACAGAGGAAATATTTGTACAGGGTTATCGGATAATAATAGTCAACAAGATAAAATTAAACTAGAAGCAAAATTAGAAGCTGCTCCTGAATTAATCAAAGAAGGTTTAACTATAGAAAAAATTGCTAAAATCTTAAAGCTTCCCTTAGAACTTGTACAAGAAGAAGTTAGCAGATTTAATTAATAAAACATCAATTTTCAAATAAAACTACGATGATTTTATTTATATTTATTTTCAATACACAAACATAATGCTAATAACATAGCATTTATTTATGAGCATATAGAAAATTTTCTTAATGTTTTTAGATTTTTAGAAAATAAAATAGACTATCATTAAATAAATTATTCTATGGTAATCGTTTGATTTATATCAAAGAAGATTGGATTTTGAGACTTTTTTGGCTTTTCCGATTTTACTGAATTTCCCTCTAATTCATTCTTACCCTTATCTTTGATATTCTTTTTCTCTAGTTGCTCAGGAGGCTGCTTATTTTGACGATCACCCATGATTCTGATTCTCCCAATAATCAAGACTATGATAATAATATAGCATTAATTTATGATTATTTGGAAAAGTCGATTGATATTCTCAGAGCAAATCTTAATGAAGTGACTAATAACTTAAGATTACTTACTGCTGCTGAAGTGACATATATACACTTTTTTATAACTGATTTACCTAGCCCATCTTTTGCTGTTATGATTAGTGAAAATATGGAACCTTTACCATGTTATTCATGCTTTATTTTTAAAACCTTAGCTTATATATTTAGTATAACATCGATTACTATTTGCTTATGGAAAGGCTATAACAAAGAATCTATTCGATTAGTTATTAAGCCAGAAAATTTACTTTCACAAGCAGAAAAAGGAACAACTACACAATATAAAGAATCCATAATTATCAATATTTGGAAATATACTATTGAAGATTTAAACAAATTTTTACAGATAAGACAAAAAGCTTTAAGACAAGCTGTTATTACATTAACATTATCTATGTTATGTGCTGTATTAGATATAATAATTCATTTTGTTTTTTATAGCTAGATTATAACTATGTAAGTTCTATTCTCTATCATATATCAGTAAGGTGGGCAATACCCACCCTACAAAGTTAACCTAACCTTTCTCAACTTCTGCAACCATTAATAAGGTTTTCAACACAGAATCGGGGTTTAAACTCATGGAATCAATTCCCAATTCTACTAAGAATTTAGCAAACTCTGGATAGTCACTAGGTGCTTGACCACAAATACCAATTTTACGGCCTTTTTTCTTAGCGGTTTCTATTGCTAATTTAACCATTCGTTTCACCCCTTCGTTGCGTTCATCGAACAATTGAGCAACTAAAGCAGAGTCCCTATCTAACCCCAAAGTAAGCTGAGTTAAATCATTAGAACCGATAGAAAAACCGTCAAAAACTTCTGCAAATTGATCCGCTAAAATGACGTTACTAGGCAACTCACACATTACATAAACTTGCAACCCGTTAACCCCTTGTTTCAGTCCATGTTTAGCCATCTCTGCAATCACTTTCTTCCCTTCTTCTGGGGTGCGACAAAACGGAATCATGGGGATAACATTCACCAAACCCATCTCATCCCGTACCGTCTTCATTGCCTCACATTCTAAAGCAAATGCTTCACGATACATAGGATCATAATAACGAGATGCACCGCGCCAACCAATCATTGGGTTATCTTCTTTCGGTTCAAATCCTTGTCCTCCTAATAAGTTAGCATACTCATTAGATTTAAAGTCAGACATCCTTACAATCACAGGTTTCGGATAAAATGAAGCTGCAATAGTAGCCACACCATGAGCTAATTTGTCGACGAAAAATTGCGGTTTATTGTCATAGCGTTTGGTCAATTCTGTAATCTGTTCTTTAACTGCTACATCCTCTAATTCGTCAAACTTCATCAACGCCAAAGGATGGGCTTTAATATGGTTAGCAATGATGAATTCTAGGCGAGCTAAACCAACACCTTGCGCCGGAATACTAGCAAGAGAAAATGCTTTTTCAGGGTTGCCTACATTCATCAAAATTTGTGTTCTGGTGACAGGTAAATTATCTAAAGGAGTTTCTTCTACTTCAAAAGGTAATAAACCCTCATATACCCTTCCCTCGTCTCCTTCTGAACAACAAACGGTGATTTCTTGACGAGTTTTGATAGTATCCGTTGCATCTCCACAACCGACAATGGCAGGAATTCCCATTTCACGGGCTATTATGGCGGCATGACAGGTGCGACCACCTTGGTTAGTGACGATCGCACTGGCTTTTTTCATGATCGGTTCCCAGTCGGGATCGGTGCGGTTAGTAACGAGAACTTCCCCTGGTTTGAATTGGTCAATTTTACTGGCTTCCAGGATAACACGGGCTTTTCCTTGACCGATAGCCGCCCCCACACTGCGTCCCATGGCCACAATGTTACTTTGCTCTTTTAATTGGTAAGTTTTCAGGACATTGGCTGCTTTTTGGGATTGTACGGTTTCTGGACGGGCCTGCACAATGTAGAGTTCTCCGGTGCGTCCATCTTTGGCCCATTCGATATCCATGGGGGTATAGGTTTCTCTGACTTGGGAATAGTGATCTTCAATAATACAAGCCCAGTTTGCTAGTTTTAAAATCTCTTCATCCTCTAAGCAAAATTGTTCTTGTTCCTCCTCTAAAACGTCCACATTTTTAGTCAGTTTCGACCCACCTGTATCGTAGATCATTTTAATTGCTTTACTACCAACCCGTTTTTCTAGAATAGGGCGATAACCTTCTTTTAAAGTAGGTTTAAATACATAATATTCGTCCGGGTTAACGGCACCTTGTACCACATTTTCTCCTAACCCGTAGGCCGCCGTAATTAAAGCCGCATTTTTAAAGCCGGTTTCCGTATCAATAGAAAACATAACCCCTGCTGAGGCAAGATCTGATCGCACCATCTTTTGTACCCCCACAGAAAGGGCAACAGCAAAATGATCAAAGCCGTTATAATGTCGATAGGAAATAGCGCGATCAGTGAACAAAGAAGCGAAGCATTTATGACAAGCTTCTAACACACCTTTAACACTATGAATATTGAGATAAGTTTCTTGTTGTCCGGCAAAACTTGCTTCTGGTAAATCTTCGGCTGTGGCACTGGAACGCACAGCAACATCAAGATTTTGGGTTTCTATTTTACATTCTTCGCGGTATTTTTCCTGGAGTTTACTGCACTCATGACTGTAGCGATCGCAAAGCATTTTATAAGCTGCAACGATTGCTGTTTCTAATTCTTTGGGGAAGGGAGTATTTAAGATTAAAGAACGGGCTAATTGTCCTCTTTCTTGTAAATTGGTAACATCATTAACGTCTAAATCTGCAAATAAATCTCTTAATCTTGACTCCAATCCTGCTGATTCGATAAAGTAGCTATAGGCATAGGCGGTAGTAGCAAATCCTGTGGGAACTTTAACACCTTTAGGTTGTAATTGTTGGATCATTTCCCCTAAAGATGAGTTTTTTCCTCCTACTAAACCAACATCTTTGCTACCGACTTGTTCAAACCAAAGGATGAATGCTGTTTCTCTGTTCATCGTTGGGGTTATTTCATACGTCGTTGCTACCATAAGTTCTTAACCCTAATTCTTATCTCTATTTTAACCAGTTTTCTTTCCTATTAGTAGCTTGTTAATTTTTATCAATAAACTCTATTTTTTGTTGACTTTATAAGTAAAATACACTAGGGATAACCCAAATAAAAAGTGACCAAATCTAGATTTGGTCACAGTGAATTGAGACAAGAATTAGGGAACTAACTGAACAGGAAACCCTTGATCCCGTAGCACTTCAGCCGTTCCTCGTCCGGGTTGATAATTGTAACCCCATTGACCACTATCATGGAGAATTTGGGGAGTTAATAAGACAATGACCTCTGTGCGATCGGAAGTATCCGTTTGGCTTCTGAATAAAGCCCCAAGAAGAGGAATATCCCCCAATAAAGGAACCTTACTGGTAACAGATTGGTCCGTTTCAGCAATAATTCCTGAAAGGATTAAAGTTTGACCATCTCGCAGACGAATCAAGCCAGAACTCAGTTCTCGACGCTGTAGCAAAGTTAAAACGTTTGTACCGCCATCACTCCCACTATCAAACACCTGTTGTGAGCCAGGGGAAGCAACGGTGGGACTGACGGTGAGATTGATGTAACCATTGTCGTCAATTTTATCCACATCGATAGTCAAAGTTAACCCTGCATCTTGTAAGTCTGGAGTTGTGGTCCGCACACCACTAAGAGGATCAACCTGAGTGGTGATGTTTTCAATCACCTTTTGGGTGAGTTTAACCGTTGCCTGTTGTCCTTCTTGTACTACTAGGGTTGGATCGGTCAAAACCTTAGCATTACCACTCTCAATGGTGGTTTCAATTTGTGCTAAGAAACGTTGAGGGAATTGGAAGAAACTGGGAAGGGCTGAGGTTGCATCAGCTAGGGTTCCAGGAGTAACAGTTATAGTTACCAAACCGTCTTCATCTATCTCTCTTAGAAACATATCCGGTGTCCCTCGAGTAAACTCAGTAATCCCTGTAATCGTAGGGTCCATAGAGACACCAGCCACTCCACCAAACACTTGAGCATCGGCTGGGAAACGTCTTATCTCTTGTCCGAAGTCCCGGAAGAAATCGATTTCCTCAACTCCTCGCCCTTCTCCTGGAACAATGGTAGGGCGATCAAAATCGAAGAAAATATTACTTCCGCTCAAAGGGTTAGGAATAACAGGGGGATTAACGACCCGACTCGGGGCATTGTTAAGATCCTCACCACTAACAGGACTAAAGCCTCCAAACCGCAGTACAGCAGTACCATCATCTTGAACCACAAAAGTATCCCCAGAACCGAAAGAAAAGCTACTGCTAAAGGATTGATCGTTGGTGAGGATGACATCCACTATCTTGACATTAACAGCTACTTGACGGCGACGAGCATCCATTTGCGTCAACAAAGAGGTAGCCACTTGAACATCACGGGGTTCTCCCACTAAGGTAATAGTGTTGAGACGATCATCAGAGGAAACAGTCAACCCCTTCAATAACATAGGACCACTTGCTCCGTCACCTGCTGCTGATGTCAAAGATTCTAACTCACTGGGCAGTTCTCTCCGTCCTACCACCCTTTGGGTTAGGGGATCGATAATGTCTTCTGTTTGGGTAATTAATCGTTGAAACTCTGCCCCTTGGGAAGCTAAAAACACCCCAGCGTTGGAAGAGGCAACTTGGTTGAGACGTATGGTGCGACTAACTAAAGTGCGGGCAGCTTGGGGTAACTGAGAACCCACAAACACAGTCCTTCCTCTGCGGTTGGCTTGTAGTCCCGAAATCATCAACACAGCATTAAAAACATCTTCTACCGGTTCATTTTCTAAATCTAGAGATACTGTGGCTTCTGCGGCAGCTTGTCCCTGTCCCTGGCCTTCACCTCCCCCTGGAGTATCGGTAAATACCAAATTCATCCCAGCAAAACGGGCTAATACTGCTAAAACTTCCCTGGCCGGGGCTTCTCGTAGAACCAACCGTGGCACAATGACACTACTGCCCAAATCGATTTGACTAGCCCCTGCGTCAATATTGGAAATAGCCATGTCTCCCACCGGTGGAGCGATGGCCCGTGGTAGAGTGGGGGCTACGGGCATAGTGGGTTGTAAGCTATCGGGAATAGAAGTACCATTGGACCTGATAATCACTTCAGGATTAGGCACTAGCACCTCTGAGTTACTGCCAGGAGAACGGATTGGGGCTGGACTTGGAGCCTGAAAAGTTTGTCCTGGGGCTTGGGTATAGGTAGGAGGTGCCGGGGAATAGTTAGGCATTTGAGCAAGGAAGGGAGAGGAAGGAGTTGATTTTGACTCCCATAACTCAGCAGGCATAATTGAACTGCGATCGCCTTGGCTTTTGCTCTCTTGTTTTGCTAGTTCAGCACTAAGTTTTTCAAATAAAGAGGGGGTTTTACGGAGCATCGCATCCTGTTGTTTATCCCCTATACTTTCATATTCAAGACTGTGAGCAGAAAACTGAGAGTCTTCAGCGGCCATTAAGGGTTGATGGCCCAATAGCATGAGCAAGACTCCACCGGTCATAAGCGGGTAACGATAATGTTTCACGGTTCACTCCATGTTTTACACACACAACACACACACACACAAGTATCAGTTAAAACTGTTAGTGACTATTTTGACACAATCGAGATTTTAGGTCAGGATTTCAACCAGAGATTATTGTTGCTCTGATTGTTCTCCTTCCTCTGGGCCTTCTGCTTCGGAGTTTAACTTGGCCAATTCTTCAGGACTTAAGGGTAAGATTGCATCTAAAGTGAAACTGGTTTCTAAAGCATTGTTGCCTTGAGATATAGCTTGTCCTGTGGCAACGCTTTCCCCTCCTTCTTGCTTAATTTCCACAATCTCAATGGTAAACTGTTCCTTAACCAATTTAGAGTTTAATCCCGTAATCACTAATAAGGGTTGCAGTCGCTCTAAGTCTCTGAGAAGACTTTGGGTTGAGACAAAATCTCCTCTGATGGTTAAGTCAAGTTTCTGACTTTTTAGTCGATCGTTGGCGCCTTCTCCTAGAGAACTATCCCTCACTACTGTGATGCCCCCGTTGGGACTAAAGCTGACTAATTTGGCTTGGTGTTTTTGCACCAATTGATTAATATCGAAAAGTATGGTTTTCAGGCTTTCCTCGCTAGAAAACAAAGACAATACGTCGCTTCTTAGGGCTTCGGACTCTCTCAATTTTTGCTCAGCTTCTAACATTTTTTGGCTGAGTTCCCCTGATTGTTGCTGTGCCACTTGTCCCTGTTTTTCGGCTTCGGTGGCTTTGAGTTCAGTATAATTGTCATAAGCTGGCTTGACAAAATTGAAGCCGACATAGATCGAACCCAATAATCCTAAGACCCCTAAACAAATACCACTGATTTGTGGGGTGAATGTGATGCCAAACGCAGTTGGATAACTACTGCCAACTTCGTCAAAATCGACATCGGTTTCCGTGGAATTAAATTCTTCTGAAAAGGTCATGGTTTCAGCACTCCTTTATCTTCAAGGGTTCTAATACGATTGACAAGACCGACCGCACCACTACGAGCAAAGTCTTGTAATAACTCCGATGACGGGCGATCACTAATTGCCGTGGTGATAGTATATTTAACCCCCTGAGGAAATTCGACTTCGAGATTTTCGGGAATATTTTCGGTTTCTAGGGGAAAGTCCTCTAAACTAGCCGTTTTAATCACGGTTTTTTCTGCGTCTAGCAGGGGAGAACTTTGTAGGCTTAACAAAAAGTCATTGAGATCATCATAATTCAGGGCATAACCAGTAAGGGTTACTTCGCTGTCTGTTTGGACAATGGAACCTAACTGAACATTGGGGGGAACTTGGGCTTCAAGTTCGCTGAGAATAGCTGACCAGGGACGAATTTGATTAAAGACCGTAACTAAAGACTGAATCTCTCGATCATTTTGCTCAACTTTGGCATTAATCTCTTCTATATTTTTGTTTTGTGCGCTTAATTGTCCCAGTTGATTTTCTAATTCTTGGATGCTTTGTTCTGTTGAAGAAGATAACTGATTCAAAACCAATAGAGAACTGGCTGTGATCGCAGGTAAGATTACCATAACGGCCCCACCAATCAACAGGGGAATTTGTTCTTTTAACGAGGACTCACGAGATTCGGGAACCAGGGTTGCTTTCGTTTTGCTCTCAAGATTACGATCTTTAAGAAAATTAATATCTAAACTATACATAGATTACACCTCCCGTAATCCTAAGCCTAAAACAGTTCCTAATGCTGGCCGTTGCACGGCTGGAATGTCCTTATCCATTTCTAAGGATAAAGCAGCGATGGGATCAATTTGCATGGTCGGCAAACTGAGACGATTGGTAAAGTATTCATCTAATTGTACTAAACCTCCTCCCGGGCCGGCTAATAATAATTGAACCACTTCTAGTTCTTCACTTTGGTTTAAGTAAAAGTTAATGGAACGACGCAACTCGTCGGTTAATTCTCCTAAAACTCGCATCAAGGCTGTCATCCCTGGATTAACGGCGGTTCCTTGGGTTGTTAAACTGTCAAACTGGGTGACAGGAATGGTCATTCCTTGCAGAATTTCTGGGTTACGAGAGGCTGGTAAATTCATGGCCCGTGATAGGGCATTTTGCATCTGAAAGGTTCCAATGGGAACGGTTCGAGAAAATTGGGGGACTCCATCAACGACAATGGCAATTTCTGTGCTATCAAATTCTACATCCACCAAAACAGCAGCTTCGCTAGATCCGAACTGTCTTAGTTGTTCGCGAATAGTGCGAATCACTGAAAAACTGTTGATTTCTAACACATCAACTTCTAATCCTGCTTGGCCGAAAGTTTCCCTGTAGGAATCTGTTACTTCACGACGGGTTGCCACTAACAAAACTTGTATTTTTTCGATGCCATCCTCGTCTTCAAAGAAGCCCAATTTTTGATAGTCTAAATCGACTTCTTCTCTGGGATAGGGTAAATACAAGGCTGCTTCATGGTTTAAAACCATCTCTCGTAATTCTGCTTCGTCTAATTCGGCAGGAACGGGGATGATACGGATAATGGCTTCTCGCATGGGAACGGCAGTAGCAATCTTTTTCGCTTTAATTTTATGTTCGGCAAAAAATTCCTGAATCAATTCCGCTAACCCTGGAGAATCGACAATTTTCCCCTCTTCAAAAATGCCTTCAGGCACTTCTGTACTGCAAAATTTGGCTATTTTATAACCTTGACCTTGTTTGGCTAGTTTCGCTAAGTTCAGCCTCTCGGGAGTGATTTCTAAACCAACCCCGTCGGACTTCCCCGGCAATAAACCGCCAATTATATCTTGGATACGGCTTAACATATATTTACTAAATTAATCTTGACCGATGTTTTAATGGATAACCCTAAAAAGCAATGTTGACCGAAATCACATTGTAGTGGTTACGGTTCTAATGTAACTCAATTTTTTCTAACATCCCAGGTTTAAGGGCAGTCAGAAGTTCCTCATAGCAGTTTTCAATTGGGTGTATCAAAATCTGGGTTTAGTGAGGGTGGGGAGTGTGATAGGGGTGGGTAGTGTGGGGCGTATTTTTCTTTGAGTTTGTAATCGATGCAAATGAAAATTGCTATCACTACGTTCCGGAGCTATCACACAGAAGTCAGAAGTCGGAAGTTATTTTTTTTCATAATTTTTGTTTCAAGAGTTTTTATTTATTCCTAAAAACTTGCTAGAAAAATCATTTGATTGGGCAAAATTATTCTAGAACTATAGAAGTTTCGCATTGACAAAAAATAAATATTATGTTTTCAAAGAATTAACAGAAAAACTTGACTAATCTAACTCACTTAAAAAAAATTAACTTAAATACTTCCCCTCTCAGGAAAAATCTGTTAAGATACATTAAGAGTACAAGGGGCAAGCCAGTAACCCGAACACCATCTTTAGCTTAAAGGCTATACTAGAGGATTTGCTTGGTTTTTCGCCCCAGTGGAAGATAAGGGGTAAAACCAAATAATACATGGGCAACAAGCCAACTATTGCTATATCTCACCTCGGTTGTGAGAAGAATCGTATAGATTCGGAACATATGCTAGGCTTACTAGCAGCCAAAGGCTACAATATCGATGCTAATGAAGAGTTAGCCGATTATGTTATAGTCAACACCTGTAGCTTTATTCAGGAAGCCAGAGAAGAGTCGGTTCGCACTTTAGTAGAACTAGCCGAAGCCAATAAAAAAATCATCATCTCTGGTTGCATGGCGCAACATTTCCAAGAGGAGTTACTAGAAGAGTTACCCGAAGCAGTTGCTTTAGTGGGGACAGGAGACTACCAAAAAATTGCTGAGGTGATTCAACGGGTAGAAACAGGAGAAAGGGTTACAGAAGTTACTCAAAACCCCACTTTTGTCGCTGACGAATCCACGCCCCGTTATCGTACCACCAATGAGGCAGTTGCCTATGTTCGAGTGGCAGAAGGGTGTGATTATCGTTGTGCATTTTGTATTATCCCTCATCTGCGAGGTAATCAGCGATCGCGCTCCATTGAATCTATTGTAACCGAAGCGCAACAATTAGCAGATCAAGGGGTACAAGAGATTATCCTTATTTCTCAAATTACCACAAACTACGGCCTAGACCTTTATGGAAAACCAAAACTAGCTGAACTATTAAGAGCATTAGGAAAAGTAGATGTTCCCTGGGTTCGTATCCATTACGCCTATCCTACAGGATTGACAGAACAGGTAATCGATGCCATCAGAGAAACCCCAAATATGTTACCGTATTTGGATTTACCTCTGCAACATTCCCACCCAGATATTTTAAAAGCCATGAATCGTCCCTGGCAAGGGCAGGTGAACGATAAAATTATTGAAAAGCTAAAAAAATCAATTCCTAATGCCATTTTAAGAACCACATTTATCGTGGGATTTCCTGGAGAAACAGAGGAATATTTTGAGCATTTAATAAAATTTGTACAACGACATAAGTTCGATCATGTGGGAGTTTTCACCTTTTCCCCGGAAAAAGAAACCCCTGCTTATCAAATGGAAAATCAAATTTTACCAGAAATTGCTCAACAAAGACGCAACTATCTAATGGAAATACAACAACCTATTTCTGCTCAAAAAAATCAAAATTGTGTTGGACAAACAGTCGAGGTATTAATTGAACAAGAAAACCCAAAAACTCAAGAACATATTGGACGTTCAAGTAGATTTGCTCCCGAAGTTGATGGCGTTATTTATGTTGAAGGAGAAGCCCAGTTAAACTCAATCATTCCTGTCAAAATAACCCATGCTGATACTTACGATCTCTATGGAAAAGTTATCTAAACAGAAACCTTAAATTCTTTAGACATCCCAGTGGAAACTAACAGTAACTTATGCTAAAATAAGTAACAATAATAAGCAGTTTGAAAAGCCACTATAAAAAAATCTAGCTGCATCTTGCTAAATGTTTAAACCATAGTCAACTTAACCAAGAAAGCGACCTTATGACCATTTCCTTCGAGAACTTAGGACTATCCGAAGCCCGCGTAAATAAGTTACAGACTCTAGGATTTGAGAGTCCTACCGAGATTCAACAAAAAGCGATTCCCTTAATTTTAGAACGCAACGATATATTAGGACAATCCCAAACAGGAACAGGAAAAACCGCAGCCTATTCCTTACCAATTCTTGAGCAAATTGATACTAAAAATCCTAATGTTCAAGCCTTAATTTTAACCCCAACCCGTGAACTTGCCCAACAAGTTGCTGAGGCGTTAAAGGATTTTATAACGGAACGTCGTCTTTACATTTTAACAGTCTATGGCGGTCAATCTATTGAAAGACAAATCCGTAGTTTAGAACGAGGAGTACAGATTGTTGTTGGAACGCCGGGACGAGTTATCGACTTATTAGAACGTAAAAAATTGGTTCTAGACTGTTTGCGTTGGGCGGTTCTCGATGAAGCAGATGAAATGTTAAGTATGGGCTTCATTGATGATGTAAAAACTATCTTGAGAAAAACCCCTGAAACCCGTAATACAGCTTGTTTCTCTGCCACTATGCCCCGAGAAATAAGAGAGTTAGTTAATCAGTTCCTCAAGTCTCCCGTTACCGTATCAGTAGAACGCAAACAAGCAGCCCCCACACGAATTGAACAGCATCTCTATTATGTTCCTCGGGGATGGTCAAAACGGAAAGCCTTACAACCAATCTTAGAGATGGAAGATCCTGAGTCAGCCATTATCTTTGTTCGTACCAAACAAACTGCTTCAGAATTGACCACCAGGTTACAAGAAATTGGTCATAGTGTGGACGAATATCATGGCAACCTTTCCCAGTCTCAACGAGAAAGATTAGTCTATCGCTTTCGGGACGGGAAAATTAAATTAGTGGTAGCCACGGATATTGCAGCGCGAGGCTTAGACGTAGAAAATTTGAGTCACGTTATTAATTACGACTTACCCGATAATAGTGAAACCTATATCCACCGTATCGGTCGTACCGGACGTGCAGGAAAGACAGGAACAGCTATTTCCCTAATAGAACCGATTGATCGCCGTATGGTACGGCAAATTGAGCGGAAACTGCGGCAAAAATTGGAAACTTGCAAGATCCCCAGTCGCTCTCAAGTTGAGGCAAAACGCATCGAAAAACTGCAAAATGAAATCAAGGAATCCTTAGCAGGAGAACGGATGGCCTCATTTTTACCCTTGGTACGGGAATTGAGCGATGAATACGATCCTCAAGCGATCGCTGCTGCTGCCTTACAGATGATCTACGATCAAGACTGTCCGGACTGGATGAAAACGGATTGGGAAGTACCCGAGTCCTCCACACCAAAACCAGTTATTAAGCGCAAAGGAAAATACAACTCCAATCATTCTAAGCACGGCAATTCTAACCGAGGTAATCGCAGGACAGTTAGTCATCCACAAACTCGTTAGAAACTAACAAGCATTTAATTTTTATGGCTCCTATCTCACCGATAGGAGCTTTATTTTTTGTTCCTGTAATTTGCTAACCCCATCTAAATAAATATTTTAGTTCAGTTGAGTGTCGGGATAATTTTTATGGGGAATAGAAAAGAAACATAAGCACAAATAATTTTAAATAAAAAACAACCAAACTTATTTTTAAGGATTATCAATGTGTCTAACTCTATTTAGGAACTTTTTTCAAAGATTTGAATTCTTAGTGAACTTTAATTTGAATCTTTGAAAGTTCACAAAAAGTATATTAGATACATCTATTTTTTAAGTAGATACTCTAATCTTAACTAATGAAATAGATGAAATTAAGTGATTTTACTATTGAATTGTTATTTAGTAATTTTTATAATTTTGTACAGATGGTTGCTAACAGTCACCAGCACACAATATTGATACTCATGAAAAAATTCATCCATTCTTTATTTATTATTGGGACAGCTGCGTTAACTCTTGGCATCTTTGTGGAGAATAGACCAGCTAAAGCTTTAACCTTTGCCTTTTCTCAATCGGGATGGGGGGGCGACCCCGACGCAGAACTAACAGTAACATTCTCAGGAGAGGACATAAATGGAAACAATATCATTGACTCGGCGGAAAATGAAGTTTTTGCCTATGAACTGAACTTCTTTAAAGGAAACTTAAGTTTCGTTGATTTTACTCATGGTCTGAATGAGTTATTTTTTCTTCAGTATGAACTAGGAGAAACTTCTGCTACTATTGTTTCTTCTGGCACTGCTTCTGGTATTAATTCTAATTACAATAGTCAAGGAGGATTCAACAACAACGGTGCCATTGGTCAAACCGGTCAGCCTAATAGTATTACACCTCCACCTGATGAAACAGTTAATATTAAGGAAGTTCCCGAGTCTAGGTCCTGGATAGGATTAATGCTTTTCAGTTTAGGTGCTTATTTTAAGAGAAACATAAGCACAAAGAGTTTGAACGAAAAAGCTACCACATTGATTCCTAGCGACTTTCAGTGTGGTGTTAGTAGTAAATAACCGTTTTGGTTGACTTTAGAAAAGTTTGTGAGGATTGAGAAAAATTAATCCAGCAATAACTAATACAGCAGTAGTTAAACTATTTTCGGGGACACTTTGTGGAGTAGTATCATTTGAAGCCACCCTAACATTATCAAAAAAAGTACTTTCTGAGTCGGCAGAACCAAGTGAATCGGTTGATTGACCATTTGCACCTAAATCAAAATTAATGGCAAAGGTTTTTGCTTCTAACATATCTTCTAAACTTTCCCCATTAGAGGAATTGAGAACAATTGTTGCTAAGTTTAAGTTCCCTACAGCGGGTATATCAACATAGTCATCGCTGTAAATACTAAATCCATATTCACGTGGTCTATTTGTTGAAGGATCTATTGCCCATTGAGAGAATTCCGCTCCTAACATACCAGTGTTAAGGTCCAAGGTAAACGAGGTAGTTGTTGGCAAGTCTTCTGTTTTTGTAACCAATTCGTGATCGTAATCTATATCTCGATAATTAGTTAATCGAAAATCTGTTAACGACTCAAACCCAATTAACCTGTTATAAGCGTCTACGGAGCTATCGTCCCATTCTAATGACAGATTACCTACTATATTGTCCTGATCATCAAATATATTCAGACCGAGTGATGCAGCTTTAACGGTGCTAATAGGGGCAAGACTTAAAACAGCACCCATACCTATACCTAGTATTCCTAGAGAAGCTTGTTTGATGTTCATATTCTATTACTCTTAAATGGTCAGTTCTGTTTCTGGACCTAGCTTAATTATGAAACTGTTATTTATCAATGTTTAAAATCACTATTAGTATATGATTTTGATCATCGACGATTTATAATAGATATGTTAAATAAAATCGGTCAAAATATTATTATTTTTATAGCTTTATCCTCAGTAAATATCCTGAGATAAGTCAAGTCAATATTAAGTAATTTTACTGTTGACTTGAATATATTGCTTTTGCCCTAGACTGTAATCTTTACATTAACTCACGAGAGTAGAATAGTTAGAAAATAAGCTAATAATATCTAAATGACTTTTGATTTATATCTCTTAGAAGGTATTAGATACTTTTTGTAAAGTCAATCTTAAGAAAACTCTAGGGGATATTAGCCTAGTTTAATAAACAAAATAATGAAATAATTTACCCTAATAACTGTAGTTTACCTAACGCAAACTACTTAATACTTAATATCTCGTTTGATAATAGTTTATTACGCCAACTATTTTATGACTTTAATGATAACAGCATGGTTTTCTTTTTCTCCTTGTTTATTGTGGGATTCTTTTAGATAAAATTCTACTTTAATCGTGTCTAGTTCCTCTATTGAATAAGAATGCGGAAAAAATCTACTCATTATCTGAGGACGTTGCGTTATTAAATCTAGTTTTTCTTCTCCATTTATATAAAGTTCCCAGTTGATTATTAAATGTATTTTAATCTTATTTTCTTCACCAAGGTTTTGTAATTCATTTACCCTTAATAACTCGATTATTATTAAATCAGGTATATTGGTAACTATGCTTAAAACAGCAACCTTCGCATCAATTAAGGGTGCAACATCCGTAATCAATGTTTTAAACTGCTGATAAGTATCCTCAATTCTTTGTCTTACTTTATCACTAATGTTTTCAAAATCTCCATTGTTATAAATAGATTTACATTCTACAATTGTTAAACAGTGTTCTGTTAACCAAAATAAATCAACTTCAGCAAAGTTATGTGTTTCATCTTGTTTAGTTAATTCTCCTCCTAGTTGAGTGTAACTTGACCATTTAATTTGAGAGAGAATATTAATGGACATGAGAATAGCTAATCCACCTGTTTGAAACAATTTTAGTGCTAATTCATTAAGTTTATAAGTGATGGTTTCATGTTTATCAAAAGGCAACAGAAACAACTCACCACATCCTTTACATTCATTAACTTCGTTAACTTCTTCTAATGAGTAAAAATTAAGCAAATTGCAAGTAGGACAATTAGCAGAATAACCACGATTTATTAATGATTTTTCTACGAAATTAGATAATTTTTTTGTACATTTTACCTGTGCTTTTCTTTTTTGTGATTTACTCTGTGATTCCCAATGACAATCTGTTATTAAATATTTGATTAAATCACCAAAATTTAATAACTCTTTAGCTTTATATTTTAAGAAAGCACTAAGAATATCTGCCCCTTCTTTATCAATAAGAAAGATTGCTTTTTCAATTCCTCCAAGAGGAAATTGACTAATAGGTGGTATTAATATTCTTCCTTGGGCAAATTCCGCAATTCTATCATTAATAATAGGATGATATTTTCCACTAAATGGTTCAACTTTTTCGATAATATTTTCATCTATTTGTCTAGAAGAAAAAATAAAATCTGGATTAATTGAACTTAAAGCAAATTTTAGTTTTTCAAGTTCTTCCTCATTACTAGGAATGGGAAAAATAGCATTCGCAAAACCTCCCGAAATATGGGTATAAAGTTTTACTGCATCAAGAATATTTCCTCCATTTGCTACTAAATAGACTAAACGAAGAAGAGAAGATTAAATATCAATACTTGCTAATTGCATCTTGTGTAAAAAGATTCTAATCTGTTAATACAATCAAGATTTTATGGCAAATCCAAACAACTCATAAAGAGCGAAGGATTTTCCCTGTTTGCTCTGGGAAAAATCATAAGTTACTTTTTCTATAATCTTCAAAGAATTAAGGCGGCACCCAGATTCGAACTGGGGATAAGGATTTTGCAGACCCCTGCCTTACCACTTGGCTATGCCGCCGTTTTAGACACTCTTACAACTATAGCAAAGATTGTTCAACGAAGGCAAGAGCTAAATTAAAACAAAACCTAAATTTTTCTAAAGAAACGTAACAGTGATCTTACCTAGAAAACCCACTTGTGCAGTGGAAGAAACTGACATAAGGTCTCTTACCATCGGTTCAACGGTGAGTATAGACTGAAAATGGAGGTGAGGCGTGTCAATAAAAAGCCGTTCTTTGTTTACTTTACGCCCAAAAAATCCTAATGAATAAAACTTACAAACTACTGGTCGGGACAATGTTATTGTTGGGATTAAATACTGTATCCTTAGCTGAAAAGGCCGATGCAGCGAATCCTTTTACACAATTTTATAATAACACTTGTGTTCCTGAAGCGAAAAAAGTGGGGTTAACTGAAGCAGAAGCAACCCAAATTTGCGAATGCACAATTAAAACATTACGACAAAAATACTCCACTGAAGCGTTTGCAACCCTTTACACCCAATATACAAATGGGGATAATACAGCCAGAAGAACCCTAACCCGTTATGGGGAAACCTGTTCTCAGGACGTTCTGGATGATATTCTTTGGGAAAACTAAACCCAAAAATGATGATCTTCTGGATCAATAATTAGGGAAATTTCGTCATCCATCCCCATAAGCTGAAGACTTTTTTAAGATTGGTTTTCAGCTAACTTTGTTATAACCATAAGATAGGTGTGAGTAAGGCAAACGTATGAGATCATCTTGGCGAGAACAGTTGAATATATCCCGTGTGGCCATAAAATACGCACGAGTAACCGTGTTTATAGCGATCGCAGTGGCAGTAGCAGGGATATTTGCTTTTAGTTCCCTCAAATACGCCTTATTTCCGGAAATTCCCTTTCCTGTTGTCATTGTTCAGGGAACTGCACCGTTAGAAACTACTTTAGAGACTGAGAAACAGTTAACCAACCCTCTAGAAACCTCTTTGCGATCGCTGGAGAATGCGGAACTGTTTTCTTCTACGTATCCTGGGCAAACTATCATCAATGTAGCTTTTGCAGCCGGTTTGAATCTAGATCAATCGACGCAAACGGTTAAAAACTACCTCGAACAAGCAAGTTTACCTTCTGATAGCACCATAGAGGTTACACCGTTTAATCTGAATGAGTCGGTAGCTGTAACCTATGCTATTTCCAGTGAGACGCAACCAGTAAACATTTTAGCATCTATTACTCAAGAAACAATTATCCCTTCCCTGGAAGCGGTTCCAGGGGTGAGACGGGTTGATTTATTAGGAGATAGTTCTTTAAGAGATGCAGATAATAATAGTTTAAATACTAATCCTCCGACATTAACTCGTTTAAATCAAGAGGATATTTTAGCGGTTCAAGTGATTAAAAAAGCTGAGGGGAATACTTTAGATGTGGTTGCTGCTGTAGAAGAAGAAATTAGTAATTTGAGAGAAAATTTCCCAAATATTCGTTTAGTTATTGCCGAAACTCAAGCAGATTATATTAAAGAAGCAAGTCAAGCTACTTTAGAAGCGTTATTAGGGGCTATTTTTCTGGCTATTTTAGTTATTTTTCCTTTTTTACGTAATATTCAAGCTACTTTAATTACTGCCTTAGCTATTCCGATGTCATTGTTAGGAACTTTTATTGTGATGGCGGTGGCAGGGTTTAATTTAGAAACAATTACATTATTGGGTTTAGCTTTAGTTATTGGTATTATTGTTGATGATGCTATTGTGGATGTGGAAAATATTTCTCGTCATATTGATGAGGGAATGAGTCCTAAACAAGCAGCAATTAAAGGAACAGATGAAATTGGCTTAACTGTGTCTGCTTCAACTTTAACTTTAGCGGCAGTGTTTCTTCCTATTGCTTTGATTGGGGGGAATTTAGGACAATTTTTTAAACCTTTTGGTATGACTGTAGCTGCTGCGGTTTTAATCTCTTTATTAGTGGCAAGAACTTTATCCCCAGTTCTAGCGATGTATTGGATTAAACCGAGAAAAAGAAAGGTAAAAAATCAACAAAAACCGTTTATTTTAGTTCCTATATATAGACGTATTTTAAATTGGTCTCTATACCATCGTAAAGCAGTTATTGGTATTGCTTTAGTAAGTTTTGTTGTGGGTTTAGGGTTAATTCCTTTTATTCCTCAAGGGTTTGTTCCTAAGTTAGATCGAGGAGAGTTTAATGTTATTTATACTTTGCCTAATCCGAAAATTCCCAATCGTTTAAAAATACCTCAAGAAAGTGACAATAATCAGCCTTCTTTATTTCAAGGTTTAATGGACTCTCCTGAACGCTTTTTATTGGGCAGAAATTATCGAGTTGGTAGTAGATTAGAAGGGTTAATTTTAGAAGAAAATAATGTTGAATCAGCCTATACTATTGCCGGTTATCAAGGTAATCCTCTTAGGGGCAGAATCTATGTTCAACTTAAGGATAATCGGACTTTAAGCACTAGCCAAATTCAGGAAAAAATCAGAGAAAAGTTGCCACAGTTGAAAGGAGGAAGTATTAGTGTAGAGGATATTCTTTTTATTGAAACTGGTGATGATAGTCCTTTTAAAATTGCTCTACTCAGTAATAATTTAGATAGTTTACAAGAAACAGCTAATAAATTAAAAAATCGCTTAGAAAATATCTCAGGATTAGTAGATATTAAACTATCAGCTAGTACAGAAAATGCAGCTATTGAGCATTTTCAACAACAAAGAGTAATCTATTTAACGGCTAATTTATCTGAAGGAATTGGCTTAGGAGATGTTACCAAAAAAGTGATAACAATTGCTGAAGAAATGTTACCTAATGATGTTACTTTTGATATTCAAGGTGCATCAGCACAAGTACAGAGTATTTTTCAAGAATTTGCTATGGCTTTATTCTTCGCTATTCTGTCGATGATGGTGATTTTATATTTGACTTTTGGTCGCTTTTTAGAGTCTTTTGTGGTACTTTTATCCTTACCTTTATCTGTTGTTGGGGCAATGTTTGCTTTATTAATTACTCAAAGCGATTTTGGTATGATATCTTTAATTGGGTTAATATTCCTGTTAGGATTACTGGATAAAAATGCGATTCTCTTGATGGATTATACCAACCAATTAAGAGAACAGGGAATGAGTCGTCATCATGCTATCCTCAAGACAGGAGAAATCAGATTACGACCGATTATTATGACCACTGCATCAACTATTTTAGGGATGCTTCCTATAGCAGTTGGTTTGGGTGCTGGTGCAGAATTAAGACAACCCATGGCCGTCGCTATTATTGGGGGTTTAATTACATCTTCTGTGTTAAGTTTAATTGTGGTTCCTGTACTTTATACTTTATTAGAAGATGCTTGGGAAAAACTTGTTTTCCCAAAAATGAAACGAGTTGATAATTAATTAGGGTTGAGGTTATATCATTAATAATGAGAAAAAAATCTGCGATCGCATTAGGAAGTAATCTAGGAGATTCCTTAAACATTTTAGAGACAACAATCACCTTGTTATCTCAACATCCTTGTCTTGAATTAATAAACTGTTCACCTTGGTATCGAACCACTCCTATCGGACCACCTCAACCAGATTATTTGAATGGTTGTGCTATCTTAGAAACCAGTTTAAACCCAGAAGACTTATTACAAACTTTACTCGCTATAGAACAAAAATTTGGGCGTATTCGTAGAGAAAAATGGGGTCCGAGAACACTGGATTTAGATTTATTATTATATGATGATTTAATCTTAGATACTCCTAATTTAACGATACCTCATCCTCTAATGTTAGACCGAGCATTTGTATTAGTTCCTTTGGCAGATATTGCAGTAACTTGGGTTCATCCTATTACAAAAAAAACGATCCAAGAACACCTTAACGGGTTAAACTGTGAAGGTGTTCAACCATTAATTAGTTAAGTTTATGTCAACAGAAAAGGAATTACCGACTTATATAGAACAACAGCTTTTTTATCGAGGCAGAAAATTCAATTTTGATGTCAATAAATTACGTTTACCCAATGGGGTTGAGGGGAACTGGGAATGTATTCGTCATCCTGGAGGGGCCTTAGCTGTTCCTATTACCAAAGAAGGGAAATTAGTATTAGTTAAACAGTATCGTTTTGCAGTAGAAAAAAGAATTTTGGAGTTTCCTGCCGGAACTTTAGAAGTTAACGAAGAAGCAGCAATTACTATTAAAAGAGAAATACAAGAAGAAACGGGTTATGAAGCCAAGAAATGGGATTTTTTAGGAGAGTTTCCTTTAGCACCTGGTTATTCTGATGAATATATTTATGCTTTTTTAGCACAGGAATTAGAAAAGTTAGAACACCCTCCCGAACAAGATGATGATGAAGATATTGAGGTTATTCTAATGAGTTTTGAGGAATTTGAACAAGGTATTATATCAGGAGAAATTATAGATGGTAAAACTATTGCTAGTTTTTTCATGGCTAAATTATTTTTAGAAAAAAATAGTAACGTGAGTTAAGAGTTCGGAGTTCAGAGCTATGATTTATATAAACTATAATTATGTGAAAAGGTGGGCAATAGTTTTAGCTAAATCATTAATTTATTCAACTGGTTTCTTTGCCCACCCTACGCTTTTTGTTCCATTTAGCATTGGTTCCCCGTCGTTAATGTTTAAACTCTGTTTAACTTAACTGCAAGTTTTTGAGAAAGTTATAGATCAATAAAATGATTAAGTTATCACCACAAGGTTATTCTATAGTTCTATGATTTTCCTGATTTTAATTGAAGTAGAACTGTCATTCCGAGGAAATTAAGAACTATGGCACTAGATTTATCTTTAATTGGTAAAGCATTAACTCCTTTACTTAAACCTACCGCAACTTTGACTTATAACAAAGTTATTGGTAGAGAAATATTAGAAAAAAGGGAGTTAAAAGAAACAGCATTACAGCCAATTTTGGAAAAAGCTACAGAAAAAGTTTTAGACGTTATACAAGAATATGATGACCCTGAAAGTCATCCTATTTGTTCCTTCCTTCTTTCCCCTGAAGCAGAACAGATTATTAGACAGGTTTATAGTGCTTCAAGTTTGGATAATAAAGAAAATAATTTAGATACAATTGAAAGAGAATTTTTACAAGCTTTTTATTTATATACAGGTATTGATGACAGTAGTTTTGAACAACAAAATATTAAAATTTTTGATATTTTAGTCGAAGGATGCGAACAAGTTTTAACGAATGCTATTGATAAAGGAAGATTGTCTGCTCATGAAGCTAAATCTAACTTACGTCATCGTCTTCTTGTAGATGAATTACGCAATATTCAGAGAGTTTTAGATTGTTTAGATAAACAAGATAAATCAACGGTTCAAGATATCTTAAAATTTGAAAAAGACTATCGTAAGCAAGTTGCTAACCGTCACGGTTATATTAATCCTCCCTTTGTCGATGCAACTAAAAAAATTCCGATGGATGAGATTTATGTTTGTCCTAACTTTCTTCCTAACTATTATTCTAGTACAACAGATTCAGAAAATTTATCAATAACTGAATTTTATAGTATATTACATCGTACCGTGCTATTAGGTGATCCTGGCGGTGGAAAATCGACTTTTTCACAAAAATTATGCTATGATTTGGCGACAAAATATGAAAATAGATTATTAGCTGATAGACAAGTTACTCCTTTTTTAGTTATTTTACGAGACTATGCTTCGCAAAAACAACAAAGATATTGTTCTATTTTAGAATTTATCAACGATAATATTAAAGCTGATTATCAGATAACATCTGTTCCAACTGATGCGGTTGAATATTTATTGTTAAATGGTCGTGCTGTGGTTATTTTTGACGGTTTAGATGAATTAACCAATACAAGTGATCGCCAAAAAATTCGGGATGATGTAGAGTCTTTTGCTAATTTATATTCTTCTGTTCTTATCTTGGTTACTTCCCGTGAAGTGGGTTATAAAGAAGCACCTTTAAATGAGGAGATATTTAATAGTTTTAGCTTAGGATCTTTTAATGATAAACAAGTTAAAGAGTACACAGAAAAATGGTTCAAAGTAACAACAGATGAGACAGAATATAAAAGAACTAAAAAGGTGGAAGCATTCCTTAATGAAAGTAAAGGAGTTCCTGATTTACAAAAAAATCCCTTAATGTTAGGACTAATGTGTAACATCTATCGAGGAGAAGGATATATCCCGAGAAATAGACCAGATGTTTATGAAAAATGTGCGGATATGTTATTTGAAAGATGGGACAAAAGAAGAGACATTAAGTTACCTAGTTCTATCCAAAATATTCAATCACAAATTAAACCCACTATCATGTATTTAGCAAATTGGATATATAGTGAACAATCATTACAAGGGGGAGTTATTGAACAAAAGTTAATTAGAAAAGCATCAGAATATCTCTTAAAACGTCGCTTTGATGATCCTGACGAAGCAGAACAAGCAGCAGGAGAATTTGTCCATTTTTGTCGTGGACGTGCTTGGGTCTTTACTGATGTAGGAACCAATAGAGATGGAGAGAATTTATACAAGTTTACCCATCGAACTTTTTTAGAATATTTTACTGCTTGTAGTTTAGTTAGAAATAGTAAAAGTGTAGAAGTATTATTCAATATACTGTTAGAAAAAATTGCTAATCAAGAATGGGATATGGTTTGTCAATTAGCTTTTAAACTACAAGATAAAAAGACAGAAGATGGGGGAGATGAGTTATTAAATAGTTTAGTTGATGAAATAGACAAAGCTAAAGATAATCTGGAAAGACAAGGTAATTTATTAGATTTTGCTGTCAGATGTTTAGAGTTTATTGTTCCTAGTCCTAAAGTGACTAAAAAGATTACTAAAGCTACTATTGATTATTGTATTACTTTGGGATGTTTAGAGCAATTCAATCGGATAAAATTCAATCATATCGATTATGTTAGTCCTAAAAAAGTATTAGATCATCTTAGTCAATCAAATGATGAAAATATTTCCTCTATTTTAGAGAAAAGTGAATCAATTTTAATAGCTTATCTCAACAATGGTGATGATTATAAAAAGATTTTGGCATTAGAAATTTTAGATTACTATTCCCCTAAACCTTTGTTTAATTTGAGAATATTGGAACATATAGAATTAAGTTGTAAAAATAGTTTATTAGAATTGCTGAAAAAATCTATTATTCCGCATACATATAGATACCTTATAAATAAAATAGTCTCAATTGATGACTTATTTAAATGGCATGGATTTGAAGGTTTATTTCAAACATATAACTATATTCTTTTTCCTAGCTATGTTATGCCTATTATTTTTAAAATTTTTGATCATATTTTAAACATTGAATCAGAAGAAAAAATGCAAAAATTATCAATTATTATTCAAACTTTAGAAGAGTATATAATGCTAAAAAATAAGCCAATTATTTCAATAAAAATCAAGAAGAAAATTAAGAGAAAATTTTCGTCAAAGTGGTTTTTTGAATTTTATCAATTTCGTGGCAATTATGTTTTAGATTTTGATTATGTTTTTGTGCTTTCTTTATTAACAATGATTTTTTTGGAATTAAATAATTTTCCTTTTTTAAATAATCTGAATAAATTTAGGGATTATTCAAAAAAATCAAAAAAAACAGGTATTTTCAATAGTATTTCCTATACGTTTGTTGCGAGATTTAAACCAAAATACATTAAGAAAGTACAAGATGAATTAGATCATTGTAAATTTACACCCGAACAACAAGCATTAATTTGGCAATGGGTAAGAAGAGAAATTGACTTTGTTGAGAAACCTCAAGACTCAGAAAATATTTATTTTGAAGAAAACTAATGAATCAACTTATATCAGAGAATATGGCCACCTAACCCATCCTACAGAGTTGAAAAAAGCCTTTATAATGAAAGAAAACAATTAATTTTAATTATGGAAACTATCTCAACCACTGAAGTTACGCAAACCTTTCCATCAATCATTAGTAAAGTACAAAAAGAACCTGTTATCATTCGTGAAAATGATTGTGAGGTAGCTGTGATAATGTCTATAGAAGATTATAAAAAATTAACTGAAGCTAATATACAGAAACTTCAATTATTTAGAAAAAATGTAGCTAAAAAAGCTAAAAATGAAGGAGTTAAAAAAGAGGAATCAAATAAAAAAGAAACAACAGAAACGAACCCGATAATTGATCGCAAAGCTTTCCTAGAATTACCGATAGAAGAACGTAATCGCATTTTAAAAGAACAAGTAGAAGCAATGGAAGAATACTATAAAACAGATTCTGAATGGCAAGACTGGGTTAATATTGATCTTGGAGACATTGATGAATAAAGATCCTAAACGGGGTGAAATTTGGCTGGTTAATTTAGATCCGACTATTGGTGTAGAAATCAAAAAAACTCGGCCAGCAATAGTTATTAATTCTAATATAATAGGTAAACTTCCTCTTAAATTAGTTGTCCCTATTACTGACTGGAAACCCGTCTTTTCTAATAACCTTTGGCATCTTCGTCTAACTCCCAATTCAGAAAATGGATTAAGAAAATTATCAGCAGCCGATGCTTTACAATTAAGGAGTATTGATCAAAGAAGATTTATCCGTCAATTAGGTATTTTGTCAACTTCAGATTTACAAGAAATTATCACAGCGATCGCTATTATTATTGAATACCAAACACTGCTCTAAATGCAACTAACACTATTACCATAAATCAGACTAACTACTAATTTACCTAACTATAAATTGAGTAAAAATTGTACAGAAATAAATCAAAAATTTGATAATCAAACTTTTTTACAACAAACAGGATGCTTATGTTACAGTATTAGAGGAAAAATGAATTATATTATTAAATGTCTAATTATACCTTTGTTTTCCTAGAAATATTTTCCCAAGAAGGGGGAATACAAGCTTATGTTAAAGATGTTCTCAAAGCTTATTTATCCCTTATAGAAAATTCATCTAATTCACCAAAAACAGATATTTTTTTATTAAGAGATGCACCAGACTGCAATAACCCCTTAACCAGTGAATTAATTAATTATTATTACTTGAAAACCCTTCCTCCCTGGCAAGGAAGAATAAAACTTGCTATAAAATTATTAATACATTTACTTACAAAACGCCCCAAAAGAGTCTTTTGTGGACATATAAACCTTGCCCCATTAACCCAACTGTTTTGTCAAACCTTGGGTATTCCCTACACCGTTTTAACCTATGGGAAAGAAGTCTGGACAACCTTACCCAAAGGGCAACAAACAGCCTTAAAAAATGCAGATTCTATCTGGACAATTAGTCGGTATAGTCGTGACTGTTTATGTCAAGCAAATGATATTAATATTAACAAAGTAGAGATTGTTCCTTGTATTGTAGATGGACAACAATTTACCCCAGGAGAAAAACCCACCCAACTGATAGAAAAATATAACTTAGAAGATACAAAAATATTAATGACTGTTGCTAGATTATGGTCAGGAGACATTTATAAAGGAGTAGATGTTACAATCAGAGCATTACCGAAAATTTTACAATCTTTTCCTAATGTTAAATATGTTGTTATTGGTAGAGGAGACGATCGCCCCCGTTTAGAACAATTAACCAAAGACTTAGGAATCAGCAATCGCGTCGTTTTTGCAGGGTTTGTTGCCACCGAAGACCTCGTTGACCATTATCGCCTGGCCGATGCCTATATTATGCCTTCCCAAGAAGGATTTGGTATTGTTTACCTAGAAGCCATGGCCTGTGAAGTTCCCGTATTGTCAGGAGATGCTGACGGTTCAGCCGATCCCTTGCAAGATGGACAGTTAGGTTGGCGAGTTCCCCATCGTGATCCCGATGCAGTAGCGCAAGGGTGCGTTGAAATCTTAGAAAACAATGATAAACGCTGTCAGGGAGAGTGGTTGAGACAACAAAGCTTAGCCAAATTTAGTCCAGAAGCATTGTCAAAAAAGTTAGCCCAATTGATTTAAAATCGATTGACTATTATCTATGGAACAGGTTAATTAGAGGATAAATATGAGAAAAACCTGAAAAGAAACTGAAAAGTATCAACAAATATTACCTTAGACGTTGTAAGTCTCAATTTTAATCGATATCATAGGAAAAGTATTGTATTAATTACTTCTCACCCGGTCTAACCATCAATCATTATGGAAAGTATACAACTCATCAACATTGGGTTTGGCAATATTGTTTCTGCTAATCGAGTTATCGCTATTGTTAGCCCAGAATCAGCCCCCATTAAACGTATTATCACCGATGCTCGCGAAAGAGGTCAACTAATCGATGCTACTTATGGTCGTCGGACTCGTGCCGTAATTATGACTGATTCGAGTCATGTGGTTTTATCCGCTATACAACCGGAAACCGTAGCCCATCGTTTTGTCGTCAATAAAGAAGCCCCTCTCAACAGTAATTAACCTCTATTTGGCTAATTTTATGGCATCAGGAAAGCTAATCGTTTTAACCGGCCCAAGCGGTGTGGGAAAAGGTACATTGGTACGCGCGTTATTAGCGCGTCGTCCCGAACTTTATTTATCGGTGTCTGCAACCACTCGTTCTCCCCGTGAAGGAGAAATAGAAGGGAAAGATTACTATTTTTTAAATAAGAGTGCCTTTGAAACCATGATCGAGCAAAACCAATTATTGGAATGGGCAGAATATGCCGGTAATTATTATGGAACTCCCCTGACTAAGGTTGAAGAAAAAATCAACCAAGGTTTAATGGTACTTCTAGAAATAGAAGTAATTGGGGCGACGGCCATTAAAAAAAGCTTTCCTGATGCTTTAAGAATTTTTGTTTTGCCTCCCTCATTAGAAGAATTAGAACATCGTTTAAGAAGTCGAAAAACAGACGCAGAAGCAGCAATTTTAAGCCGTTTAGAACGGGCAAAAGAAGAATTAAAAGTGAGTGAAGAATTTGATAAGCGTATTGTTAACGATGATTTAGAAGTCGCTTTACAGGAACTTGAAACGACTATTTTTTCCAATTAAATAAGTTTATTTTTTAGGGTTTAACGGCCGTTGAACCCTATATAAATCTATAGTCAAACCTATAAACAAATTTACCATGCTCAAAATTGCTAAACGATTAATTTTAATTTTCTGTCTTAATATTACCCCGATAAAAGTAACTGCTCAGGATACTCCTATTTACGATTATCAATCGATTTTTCACCCTGTAATTAGCAAAAATGGTATGGTTGCTTCTCAAGAAGATTTAGCTACTCAAGCCGGTTTAGAAGTCTTAAAAGAAGGAGGAAATGCCATTGATGCAGCAGTAACAATTGGCTTTACATTAGCAGTTACTTTACCTCGCGCAGGTAATTTAGGAGGCGGAGGATTTATGTTAATTCACTTAGCTGATCAACAAAAAACTGTTGCCCTTGACTATCGAGAAAAAGCTCCCTTGGCAGCAACTGTTGATATGTTTCTTGATGAAAATGGAGAAGTTGATCAACAAAAAATTAAATTTAGTTATCAGGCAGCAGGAGTTCCAGGGACGGTTGCAGGGTTAGCAATGGCCTTAGAAAAATATGGAACAATTTCTCTTAAACGAGCCTTACAGCCTGCTATTGAATTAGCAGAAAATGGTATGATCGTTGATGAAGATTTATATAATTCTCTGGTCTTTGCTAAAAGAAACTTACAGAAATCTCCCGCCAGTTTAGCTATTTTTTATAAAGCCGATGGTAGTCCTTATAAAATCGGAGAAATACTCAAACAGCCAGACCTAGCCAACAGTCTTAAATTGATCGCAAATCAAGGAATTGAAGCCTTTTATCAAGGGAAAATTGCCGATAAAATAGTTAAGGATATGGAAGCTAATAATGGCTTAATTACTAAGGAAGATTTAGCGAAATATAAGCCAATTATTCGCGAACCAATAGAGGGAACTTATAGAGGACATAAAGTTTATTCAATGCCTCCTCCAAGTTCAGGAGGCGTTCATCTTATACAGATGTTGAATATCTTAGAAAAATTTCCCATTCAATCTTTAGGACATAACACTGCTTCGACACTTCATTTAATGGTTGAAACCATGAAATTTGCCTACTCAGATAGGTTTAGATTCATGGGAGACACAGATTTTGTTGACGTTCCTATTAATCGCTTAATATCGAAAGAATATGCTAATCAAATAGCCCAAAAAATTAATTTAGATCAAGTAATTCCCAGTAAAAATATTCTTCCACAACCCGTATTTCAATCTAATGAAAGTACAGAAACAACCCATTACTCGATCATGGATAGTTATGGAAATGCCGTTGCTAATACATATACTTTAAACTTTAGTTATGGTAGTGGTTTAACCGTCCCAGGAACTGGTATTTTATTAAACAATCAAATGGATGATTTTACCGCCAAACTTAGAGCCTCTAATGCTCATGAACTTATCGGGGGAAAAAACAATAGTATTGCCCCAGAAAAACGGATGTTAAGTTCTATGACTCCCACCATTGTTATGAAAGAAGGGAAACCTTGGTTAGTAACAGGAAGTCCAGGAGGAAGTCGTATTATTACTACCACATTACAAATTATTATGAATGTTATTGATCATGAAATGAATATTGCAGAAGCTACCAATGCAACTCGTATTCATCATCAGTGGTTTCCCGATCAAATCCGTTTAGAAAGGGGATTTAATGGTGATACCATTGACTTATTAGAAAACAAAGGCCATACAGTTAAAAGCAGCTTTGCGATGGGAAGTACCCAAAGTATTATGTCTGAAAAAGGTCAATTTTATGGTGCATCTGACCCCCGTAGACCAGGAGCATTAACATTAGGATATTAGCCTAAATTGCACGAGTTGAGAATCACCTTGGAGTTCATCTAGCCTGCATTATTCATGAGAGAATTGAGAACAAGCCTGAAAGCCTTATATAATAAGGAATATGGAGATTTGACCCCAATAACAGTCTGTAATTTTTATCTATTACTAACTATTGATTATTTAATGATTAAAAATAAGA
>NZ_JASJEB010000121.1 GCF_030064895.1 Crocosphaera sp.
AGTTACTAGCCAAATTTCTGACCTGGCTTCCCCACTATTAATTTTCCTCCATTCTTAAAAACTAATAAACTTCTCATAGGTTTATTAGGGATGATTTTTTAAAAAAGTCTTTTCATTTTCTTTTTACAAACAGTCTCTGAGGGAATTATTCCTATGAACAAGAGAAAAATCTCAATCATGTTACTCTTTACGTTGTTCGGTTTTGGTGTCTCTACGACACCAGTTAGAGCGGAAAAAATGTTTGATATTACAAGCATTACTTGCAAAGATTTGCTACTCATGGAAGGAGACCAAAGAGATTCTACTTTAGTCTTCTTTCATGGGGTAATGCTAGGAAGAAATAATACAACCATGTTAGATAGTGAAAAGATTAGTAGTCAAACGGATAGAGTGTTAGAAAGGTGTATTGCTAAACCCGAAAGTCAATTGATGTCTGTTTTTGAGGAAACTCGTTAATTATTAATTACATTGAGAGTCGCTTTATCCCGACTCTCCCCTATTCTAACTTCCCAACTTTAATTAAAGATCATGACTATGCAAAGCGAAGAAAACACACCCTCTAATTTAGTTAAACTTATCCGTACCACTTTTATCGGTGGATTTTTAGTTGTTCTTCCTGCTTATTTAGCTATTTTAGCTTTCAATAAAACAGTAAAAGGACTATTGGGATTAGTTGTTGTCTTACTAAAACCCATTAGCAATTTATTAGGAATTGATAATAATTCGATTGCCGTTCCTGTTTCTTTATTTCTTTTTATTTTAATTTGTTTTATTGCAGGACTTATCTTAAAAACCCGTTATTCTATTATTGTCAAAAAAACCGTTGAACCCATTTTAAAAAAGATTCCAGGTTACTTATTAATTCGCAGTTTAACCAATCGGGTTGCTAAACTAGAAAAATCAGAAACGTTAGGGGCCGCATTTGTCTCTATCGGGGAAACTTATCAAGCTTTATCTCCAGCATTTTTAATTGAAAAACATGATAACGGAATGCACACCGTTTTTGTTCCGACTGTACCCACACCGACGGTTGGTAACATATATGTCGTTCCCGATAATAGAGTATTTCCTGTTGACGTTCCCTTATTAGATATGGTTAAATTTATTTCAAAATGGGGTGAAGCTTCCCCTAAGTTAAATGAAGCTATTAAACAGATTAATACAGGGGTTAATTCTTAATTATTAGCTTCAAGTTTAATCATTTTTATTGTTTTCATTATCCCTTAGTCCTACAACAAGGTAAGTCAGGAATAGTAACAGTATAACCTCCTTCTTCTTCTGGATAGAGTGAAATGGGATATTTTAGAGAAAAATAGTATTCTAAAGATTGACGTTGTGGTTGTTGATTAGTGGTCATTGTCTCTCGCTTCTAATTGTATTTAATGAGAAAATTTTTTTGATGATAGCACTAAGCATTATGCTGAGAAGGTTAAAGAGATTCCTCGTACCTCACCAATGACAGCGATATATCCAAACAATGTCCTAACTAATTTTTGTACTGCTATAGTTTAAAGATTTCTTGCTATTAAGCTTAGGAAAAACCTTGTAATGATACAATTCATAAGACTTTATCAGGTAAGACTATCGTGGTTCAATTATCCCCCTCACCTCCTCAAACTCAGTCTCTACCCAGAGAAACCAACGCTTTAAAACACTGGTTAGATACTCTATCCCAACGTATTATCAACGGCCATCGCCTCAACAAAACCGAAGCCTTAACCCTCACCGAAATAGAAGGCCAAGACAACATCTTATTACTCTGTGAAGCAGCCGATCGCATTCGTCAAGCTTGTTGTGGTAACGTGGTGGATCTCTGTAGCATTATCAATGTAAAATCCGGCAACTGTTCCGAAAATTGTCAATTTTGCTCCCAGTCTGTCCACCATCAAGGAGAAAATAGCCCCATTTATGGCTTAAAATCTTCTGAAGAAATTCTCGCCCAGGCAAAAGCAGCCGAAGCAGCCGGGGCCAAACGCTTCTGTTTAGTCAGTCAAGGCCGAGGACCTAAGTATAATAGTCCCCAATCAGGAGAATTTGAGAAAATATTAGAAACAGTTAGACAAATCACCACCGAAACCAATATTAAGCCCTGTTGCGCCTTGGGAGAAGTTACCTTAGAACAGGCACAGGAATTAAAAAAAGCTGGTGTCACCCGTTATAATCATAATTTAGAAGCCTCAGAAAACTTTTATTCAGACATAGTTTCTACCCATTCCTGGGATGATCGCGTCGAAACCGTTAAAAACATCAAAAAAGCAGGAATACAAGCCTGTGCAGGCGGAATTATGGGCATGGGAGAGACGTGGGAAGATAGGGTGGATCTTGCTATCTCCTTACAAGAATTAGAAGTAGATTCCGTCCCCATTAACCTCCTCAACCCCAGAGAAGGAACCCCATTAGGACATTTACCAAAATTAGATGTTTTTCAAGCTCTAAAAGCCATCGCTATTTTCCGTTTCATTCTCCCCGAACAAATTTTAAGATACGCTGGCGGACGAGAAGCCGTTATGGGCGAATTACAAGGTTTAGGGTTAAAATCAGGAATCAATGCTATGCTGATCGGACATTATTTGACCACTTTGGGACAACCCCCAGAAAAAGATCACGCTATGCTAGAATCTTTAGGACTGCAAGGGGGTGAAGCTCCAATTCCTGGTGAATATCAAACGCAAACGCAGAAACAAGCTCACTAATACTAAAAAATCCTCATCAACGGTGTCTTTTGCCAATGAACTGCTTTGGGCCATAATCGGTTTATTACTAACCATATTCAGCACCTTTGTTGAAGCTTTCGTTACCAATACGCCCTGGACTTGGGCCCAAGAAGGGGTCAATAGTTTACCCCTTGGGGTCACTTTTCAAGTGGGTGCTGTCCTTTTAACGGGCTGTATGGGCGGCAAAAATGCCGGTTTGTTGTCTCAAGTAGCCTACATTTTCTTGGGTTTATTTTGGTACCCTATTTTTGCTCAAGGAGGTGGCCTACAATACTGGCAACAACCGAGTTTTGGTTATATTTTAGGGTTTATGCCTGGGGCTTGGTTGTGTGGTAGGTTAGCGTTTCGCAGGAGAACAAGATTAGAATTATTAGCTCTTAGTGCTATGGCTGGTTTACTAATTATTCATGTTTGTGGCTTAATTTATTTACTAGGACTCTGGTTTTTAATCCCTTCTCAATTACCTTCTAATAATCTTGTTGAGTTGATTATGGGTTATTCTGTGGAACCGATTCCTGGACAATTAGTTGTGGTTTGTACTGTGGCTGTTGTTGCTTTTATTTTGCGTTATATTCTCTTTTATTAATTATATTCGTGAAAAAAAATCGTTGGTTTTGGATAGTCGCTTTAGTCGGGTTTGTGTTGGATCAATTAACTAAATATTGGGTGCTTCAAACCTTTCCTAATATTGGTGATACCATACCATTATGGTTGGGTGTTTTTCATTTTACTTATGTCATTAATACAGGAGCGGCCTTTAGTTTTTTTGAAGGTGGGGCGAAATGGTTACGCTGGCTTTCTTTAGGGGTAAGTTTAGGGTTAATGGCTTTGGCTTGGTGGGGAGAAAAAATGAAAGTCACAGAACAATTAGGCTATGGTTTTGTTTTAGCTGGTGCATTAGGCAATGGATTAGATCGCTTTTTGTTTGGTTATGTGGTTGATTTTTTAGATTTTCGTTTGATTAATTTTCCTGTGTTTAATTTAGCGGATGTTTTTATCAATATTGGTATTATATTTCTGTTAATTGCTAGTTTTGCCTCTCAACCTTCTAAACGTTGATCTTAGTTTTTACTGATATCTTGCACCAGTAAGCTGTTAAGCATCTAAATTACTATTTATATAAATACATAAATAATTTAGTTAATTTGATATTTTTCTCTGATATATAATATTATTGGTTTATAAAAAAGAATATATAGCGGGTTTTATGGTATAATTATTCTTATAATGTTTGTTAGTTTATATTTTTATTTTGATTATAATTTGTTAGATTAATGGGACAAAAACCTGAAAAACCAGCTCTTCCGCTTATATATTTTAAGGACAAAATTATATTGCCTTTTAATCAAGAAACTTTTAATGATTTTATAGTTTCTTTGCTTGGAAAGCCTCAAAATATTACTAGAAAATTGATAGGTTCTTACATAGTTGATTCATCTTTTATTAAGTATATTGATCAATATCTTGATCATATTATTAATGAATTTAATACTTCTTCTTTAATTGAATTTAGCGCAATAGTTAGTTTTAATGATGATTCATCAATTTCATTTAATAGTATTGATGAACTTTTAGAATTTAATCAATATAAATCTTTGTTATGTACTTCTATAGCATTAAATTGGATTTATTTAGTAAATTTTCCAAAGGCTCAAAATAGTCGTAAACAACAAATAAATATATCAATGATAACTAATAGTCAATCTTCTTCTCCTAGTCAAATTAGTTATTCTATTGAGTACACTTCACAGCAATGGGGTATTTTTATTGGGACAAAAGTTAATGAAATGTTAGAAACCTTGATTAATAAGGAAAACAAGAAAATTATATTTTATAATTTAAGAGAATCTTTGACTGGTTTAGGTAAGTCATTTTTACAAACACCTGAGAATATTTTCTATCTACTATTTATAGGACTGTTTGTCTTTGTAAGTTTATTTCAGATTTTGTTTCTTAATAGTAAGAGATTGTTATTTTCAGATTATTTTGATAAATACTTTGAAAGTGAATTAAAGTTTTTAACATCAGAAAAATTAAATACTTTGTTAAAAGACATGGATATTAATGATAAATTGGATTTATTAATAGGATTGCATAACTCTCAAATTAATGAAATATTAGTTGCTGGAAAGGAAAGAGTTTTTTTTATTAGTCTTCAAATTTTTATATTTTCAATACTAATTATCTCTTTTCTTGCCTTTATTTTTAGTATTTTACAAATAATTAAATTACCAAATTATGGCTTTATTTTATTAACTGATAAATCTGTAGATGATAAAGATAAGTATTTTTTAACTAGAGATAGAGGTTTTAAAAAGTGGAGCTTAACTGCATTTATTAGTATTATAATGGGTATTTTTAGTGGAATAATTGGTAATTATATTTATACATATTTAATAAACTTATAAAATATTTTTTATTGCATCCGCGTGATTATTCTGTTATCTGCCTACTTGCAGTTTTTTATGGTTCTAAGTATTTTTTATTGTTCTTTACATTGTTTTATACCAATTTCAAAAAGTCTGGCTACACATTCGGTGTAGAGTTCAACGGCCCTTGACCCCTACAAAATAAACATCTGTAGTCTAAGTTAATGAAAATGGTATAACACTGAACTGAGGTTACTTTTATCGAAGGTGCAAGATATGAGTTTAACCCAAATAGCATCCTTATTTAAAACCATGTATTATATTTGTATTTTTAATCAATATATTTTGGGCAAATTTTTGAAAAAACAGTAATCTTTGATACAAACTGCCAGAGAAACTGTTCAAGTACCCCACAGAATTATTAGGAATAATTTTTAATAGCTAACGAGACAATGGGACTTACAGACCATACTACTTTTTTATGTTATAATGATAATTAGTCAGGTATTATGCCCTAACTGTATCTAGATAAGCAGTAAATTAAGGCAGAAAATAGAAGTCTGAATAAACAGCAGCTTGGCCTTGATACTTTTGTACGTCATCGAAAACATTCCAAACAATACCGTTATTAATTTTAAAGCGTTTACCCGTATTAGTGATGCGGATAGTGGAGAAATGAGAATAGCCTTTTTCTGTTGTTTCTTTGAGCAAACGATTTCGTTCTTGTTGTTCTATAGCTTCTGCCGTTTTTCGAGAAGGAGTTTGGATAAATTCATTCCAAGTTAATTCCCAGATATCCAAAGCTTTTTGGTTGCCATAATTAAAAATAGGATCAGGTTGAGTCCCATGAGAAGCAACGATAAAATCAGCTTCAAAGAGTTGTTTAGATACTTCTCTAGGATCATTTATAACATTATTTATACCAAAATGTTCAAATAAAGAACAACCCAACCAATGCTCAAAACTACTGACAATTAATTGAGTTCTTAGGATAACCTTTTCTTGTTGCCAAGGAGAAGAAGACATAAGCTGTTAAGCATCTAAATTACTATTTAATACCAAGTAAGATGGGCAAAATTGAAAAAATTGATAATAATTTGCCCACCCTACAGTTAATTAGAAAAATCATCAATCATCATCAAAACTTAAGGATTAACAAAAACTCCAATGCCATTGTGAACCCTTGCTGCTGTAACAGGAGAGCGATCAATCAACTGTCCCCCCAAAACTAAGCCAGTAGAACTGCCTCCATCCAAGTTAAGAGCATCCGTCGCGCCTAGACTTTGCATAATTTGAGCCATTTCATCGAGACTTGCGCCACTGCCCCCAACACGGGTATGAACCGCTACTAACATAATTGTACCGCGCTTGCTCACACCGATCGCACTACGAGAAGCTTTTTGTTTTTGGAACCCTTTACTAAACTGTTCACTAACAGCATTTAAAACAATTCTGCCATTACTAATTAATAACGGTCCGGCTCCTAAAATATGAGATAACTGATTAAATTCAGTAGGGATAGTATTGCTTTGTAACCTTAGGGGTGTCCCAGGAGAAAGCAAACTAGAAGCAACAGCATTTTTGCGAACCGTTAATAGATAGCCATTAGTCGGGATAGGATAAGACCTACTTTTTGCTTTTCCTGCTTTTTGTTGATAAGTAACTTGATTATTTTCCACAAAAATAATAGTTTCATTATCACTAAGAGGAGTATAACTTTGACCCCACTCAGAAGTATAACGAGACACTCCAGCTTGAATATAGCCACTATTTAAAAAAGCAATAGTAATGTTATTTCCTGTTGCCGTAGTAATAGTTTCTCTTAGTGCCAAACGGTTCATGTAAACTTGACCTTTATCGTTCCAACCAATGGCACCACGACCCAAAATAGGACTAGATAACCAACTATTATCTTGACGAATAGCTCCCAGAGGAAGTTGATTGTTGCGGTTAAAAAAGCCACCATTAATAGCAGCAGCAGCTTGCCATTTTCGAGTAGTTGTAACTAAAGGTGCTGTTCCTGTTTGTCCATTAACATTAGTGGTAATAGGTTTAAGAGAAATACGCGGTGATCTTTGGTCAATTTCTAACCAGTTTACCGGAAAAGTTGCTGTTTTTCTCCCACTATTAATAGTCACTAATTGTTGTCGCCAAATAATCCCTGGAGTCCAAACAATTTCTTTAGGAACCATCCCATCAGCACGGACATCAATAACAATACGATTGGGGTTAGATAAACTAAAAACATTTAGCCCATGTGCCGTAGGTAAATTAACATGAACCTTAGTTAAATTACCCGTATCTTCCAAAGAGAATAAAGAAGAATCCTTTGGTTGAGAAATAGGACTACCCAAATCATCTTCATCGGTATCTATTGAAGGTTTCGGAGTAGAAGAACCATCATAATTAGATAATTTGCTAGGAGAAGCTTTACCCGAAACCATTACTACACCATGACCCTTTGCCTGACTAATTTGCCAAACCGTAGGACGGTCAACCTCCATAACAATACGTTTTCCCCAGGTTTGATTACCTTGACGAATGTTATTAATTTGTGCTAGAGGAAAGTTTAATTCTAAGGTATTATTTTTAACTTGAAGCTGTCCACCAGCCAACTGAATTAATTCCGTGATATCGAGGTAGCGATAAGGAGCAATAAAGCGAGCTAAAATAGGTAAAGGTTGATTAGAATTTGTCCCAAACCAACGAACTGGCTGTAAACTAGGATCATCGGTACTTAGTAACTCTAACCCAAGTAAATTCATTGCCCCAATATCACTGATTCCGATGCGAGTTTTATCCCCTTGTTGCCATTGAGTCCAAGGAATTTTATAGGTTTTTCCATTGAGGATAATTGCTTGTCCTTGCTGGATAGAATTAGATGCTTCAACCGGTGCAATGGTTGGTGAGATATTGAGGTTAACCGTTTCTTCAGCTTGTGGATTACCCAAAGCAAGATAGACCAATAAGGTAGTGGTTAAGGAAATGGAAAAAAGACTTAAAGGATACCAGGGAAGTTTCATCTTATATAAAAGTTTAACTACTATGACAAATAACTATAAAACAAATTAGTCACATCTGTATTCTGTTAACTATATAGATTAGCTACATATTCTCCGTAACCATTGTAGGGTAATGTCTCTTTTATTTCCCAAGATAAACCAGGCCCAATACTAATAAATTTTTCCGTTGCTTGTGACCATCGGGGGTGAGGTTTAGCCGGGTTAACATTGGCTTCAAAATCGTATTCGTTGGGGTCAATAGTGTTCCAATAAGTTGCTGGTTGTTCTTTTAAAAATTCAATTTTGACAATTGATTTTGCTCCTTTAAATCCGTATTTCCAAGGAACAACCATACGTATCGGTGCGCCGTGTTGTTTAGGTAAATCATGTCCATAAATTCCCACAGCAAAAAATGCTAACTCATTAGCCATTTCTTCGATTCTTAAACCTTCTTTATAAGGCCAAGGCAAAGCTCCTAAATGTAAACTGGGTCCCGTGGTAATTTCTTTGTCATAAAAGGAGGTGAAACGTACGTATTTTGCCTCGCTCTTTGGTTCCACTGCTGCCATTAATGCTTTCATAGGAAACCCAACCCAAGGTAATACCATTGACCAAGCTTCAACACAGCGAAAACGATATATTCTTTCTTCTAAAGGGAACGTCTTTTTTAAGTCATCAATATCGTAGGTTTTGGGATTTTTAACTAATCCTGTAACTTCAACTTTCCAGTTTTCTGTAGGTAAGTTTTGGGCGTTTAACCAAATCTTTTTGGTTCCTCCAAATTCATAAAAATTGTTATATTGTCCCGCTAAAATTTCTTTAGTCATGGGGCGATCGACTTTACTAAATTCAGGGGCGGTTTTAAGCCCTGGAATTTTAGGCTTTTCTAATGTTGCTTCTAATGCGGTCTGAGAAGCTGATTTTTGACACCCTGACAGGGGAATTAAACTGCCAGCGATGCTTGCCCCGATTATTCCTTTTAAGAGACGACGACGGTTAAAATAAACGTTCTCAGGGGTGATTTTATTTTCAGAAATATCCCAAGAAGGAGGAATGCGAATTAAAGACATGATTGTAAAAAAATAGATTCAGAAAAAAACAAAAATTTTAAGCAGAAAAAAACAAGACTAAATTAGTCGTATCATAACACAGTCATCAACGGATAATGAATAATTATCCATTATAAATTCAAAGCTTTTAACTGTGCCTTTGCTTTTTGTAGAGATTCAAACCATTCTTTTTCGGGATCACTATCAGCAACAATGCCGGCACCAACTTGTCCCCAAACACTAGATAAATCAGGAGATAGTGGGGTATATAATAAGGTACGAATTAGTATATTTAAGTCTAAATTGCCCCGATAGTCTAAATAACCACAAGAACCGTAGAATAAATTACGTTTAACAGGTTCTAACTGTTCAATAATTTCTAAACATCTTACTTTGGGACATCCTGTAATTGTTCCCCCAGGAAATAAAGCTTTAATAAGGTCAATTGATGTTTTTTCTTGACGTAATTTTCCTTTAATATTACTGACTAAATGAATGACATGACTATATCTTTCGACGGTTAATAATTCGTCAACTTCTACGGAACCCCATTGACAAACTTTTCCCAGATCGTTGCGCTCTAAATCAACTAACATAATATGTTCTGCCCTTTCTTTAATATCAGAAGAAAGTTCCATTAACATCGCTGTTTCTTGTTGGAAATTTTTCCCACGGGGACGGGTTCCAGCAATGGGACGAGTTTGGGCAATATTATCATTTAAATTAACTAATCTTTCAGGTGAAGAACTTATAATATCTCCCCAAGGCGATCGCCAATAACTAGCAAACGGAGAAGGGTTAATCTGTTGTAACTTTTTATATAATTGCCAACTTTTTAATGACGTGGTAGTTTGAAATCTTAAAGAGAGATTCGCTTGGAAAATATCTCCTGATTGAATATATTTTTTTGCCTTACAAACTGCCTTTTCATACTCTGATTGAGCCGTGTAAAAAGATAAGTGAGAGGGAGAATTTTTGAGGTGATAGGGAAAGGTATAAGATTTTGTTTCTAATTTAGATTGTAAATGATCTAACCCTTCTAAAGTGTGACTCGCTAACCATAGTTTTTGTTCAAGATGATCTAAAATAGCGAAAGAGTTAGGTTCGTACCAATAAGCAATAGGAAAAGGAAGAGTATCCTTATTATAATTGGGTAAAGATTCGATTTCCCAAGCTAAATCATAGCCTAACCATCCTAACCATCCTCCCGCGAAAGGTAGATGATCAGGGCTTGAAATAATGTCGTTTTTTTGTCTTAATAATTGTTGTAAAAATGGCAAAATAGTGCCTAATTTTGGAGTCCATAATTGAGGCTTTCCGTTAATAATACGGGGTTCCCCTGCACAGATAGAATAACGGGATAAATAAGGATAGTCAGAAGGGGTAGGAAAGGGACTTTCTAATAAAGTTGCAATGGTTGCATCAGACGCGTATAATCTATCAAAAACCTCTGAAGCAGTTAACTTTTTTAGGGGAAGCGATCGCCAGTGCCAAGATAATAAATGAGTCATACTTAAGGATAACTAAGTTGTTCGGTGACTTTCCTTGTTAATATCTATTATAAACTTATAAGCTACTCTATTTCTCTGACGGAAAAATCTTTTGATACAAGAAAATTATCAATGATTAAAGAACTAGGGTGAAACAAAATTTTTATGTTTCAGTTTCTGCTCATATCATTGTGTATACTGAATTTTATCTGTTAATATTTGACTTTCTTCCTTGCTCAAAGAAAAAATAATTTTAGCAATAAAGTCAATGACTTGAGTATTAATTAAATTCGTGGGTTGACTCATAGTTCAGGAAATATTTACAAATTTAGCAATTACAGTATTTTTCTTATGTATATATTAAACATTAAAAATTAAAAACTCCCCACACTCCCCCAACCGAAATATTAATACACTCAATTGAAAACTGCTATATCTATCTCTAGTCTAGCGTAGGTTTACTCCTCTCCTATGTTCGCAAATGACAAACAATATGTCACAATATTAATTCAACCGTAATAATTTAACGATCTATCCTCAATCATCTATGACTACCACCAACACTGATAAGACTCAAAGTGATAAAGTACTAGAAGCAATGAAAAATTTTGCTGAACAGTACGCAAAACGAACAGATACATACTTTTGTAGCGAACCCTCTGTAACAGCAGTGGTGATTGAAGGACTTGCTAAACATAAAGAAGAATTAGGGGCCCCACTCTGTCCCTGTCGTCATTATGAGGATAAAGAAGCAGAGGTTAAGAATACTTATTGGAACTGTCCTTGTGTCCCCATGCGAGAACGCAAAGAATGTCATTGTATGTTATTTATTACCTCAGATAATGACTTTGCTGGGGAAGAACAAGAAATTGACTTAGAGTATATTAAAGAAGTTCGAGAAAATATGTCAGCCTAAATAAAATCATGATATCAGAGGCATTTTTGCAAGGTATTGAGCAATTTAATCAACAAGACTTTTATGCTTGTCATGATACCCTAGAAGCGATCTGGATCGACTCTGCCGAGTTAGATAAACGTTTTTATCAAGGTATTTTACAAGTAGCAGTTGGCTGTTATCATCTCACGAACCATAATTGGCGTGGTGCGGTTATCTTATTAGGAGAAGGGGTGAGAAGACTCCGTGACTATCAACCTGAATATGAGACAGTTAATGTTTCTCAATTGTTAGAAGAAAGTCAAACTTTATTGAAATATCTTCAACAAAGTGACCCTAATAATGTAGCCGAGATTGCCCAAACTTTGCAAGAATCTTCTGATAATTCTCCCTGTCAGTTTCCTTATATTATTAGATTGTAAGCAAGGCCATTTCATTTATCATTTAACATTTATCATTTATCATTCGTTTGGAAGTAGGCTTGAAACCTCTCCCAAACTTCTTTCTCCCTAAAGGGAGAGGCTTGAAACCACAATGAAAGATGTGCGGAATGCACTGCCGCTTTCCACCTCGAATTCAATTCGAGGTGGGTCGGCAGTTTAATGTTCAATGTTCAATGTTTGGTCATATTTTCATAGCAATATTAAAAAGTATTAAAATGGTTTTTTCAGTTATAAATTTTGTTTTGAAATAATTATTTCACCTCAAATAAAAATAATTTATCAGTCAATTAATAGTAATTATTTAATTAGTATCATAACTCTGTTTTTGTTATTTAATCTTCTTTTGAAACTTAAAGCTTATTTGTTTCGTCTTTATATATTGTTGTTTATTTTTTCATTTAGTTGCACAAAGAATTCTAATTTTTCTTCTTTATGTAACAATGAACTGTAAACTTTCTCTTGGGTCTCAAAAGTCTATGAAAAATGCTGCTCAAAATCCCAAATACAGCTTAATCATTCCCATTTACAACGAAGAAGAAACAATACCTGAACTTTACCACCGCATAAGCAAGGTAATGAATCGTCTTGACGGTTTGGTTGAATTAATTCTGGTTAATGATGGCAGTCAAGATAGATCCCTCAAATTGATTCGAGAACTACATCAAAGCGATTCGCGAGTATCTTATCTTAGTTTAGCCCGTAATTTTGGACACCAGACAGCCGTAACAGCCGGACTTAACTTTGCCAGGGGTCAAGCAGTGATTATTCTTGATGCTGACTTACAAGATCCACCCGAGTTAATCCCTGAGATGGTTGATAAGTGGAGACAGGGTTATGAAGTAGTCTATGCGCAACGTCTCAAACGTAAGCAAGAAGGATGGTTTAAACGCTTTAGTGCCTATTTATTCTACCGTCTTCTGAAACGATTAGCCGATGTCAATATTCCGGCAGATACGGGAGATTTTTGTTTAATGGATCGGCGTGTTGTCAATGTCCTTAATGCCATGCCAGAAAATAATCGCTATATTAGGGGTTTGAGAGCTTGGATTGGTTTTCGGCAAACTGCCGTTAAATTTGAGCGCGATCCTCGCTTTGCTGGAGAAGTTAAATATACTTTCCGTAAATCCTTTTCCCTCGCTTTAAATAGTTTGATTGCCTTTTCGAGAGTACCTTTAAGGTTATCAACCTATTTAGGACTACTTTCTGCTGCGGCAGCATTACTAATGGCTTTATTGGTACTTTATTGGCGTTTATACCAACAAAATTCCCCCATTACAGGGTTGGCTACCATTATGATTGCCATTTTCTTTTTAGGCTCAGTTCAGCTTGTCTGTCTTGGTATCTTAGGGGAATATATTGGACGCATCTATGAAGAGGTAAAAGGTAGACCTTTGTATACAGTAGCGGAAATTGGAGGCTTTAAGGATTCCACAATCTATCATAGAACTCCTCAACAAAGTCTTATTTCTGATGTTAGACAACATTAATTATGATTGACACAAGTTATTTCTTCTCAGTCATTAATTTTCTTAGTGCTAATATTTCTCTGACTTTAATCTCGATATCAGGAAATTATAATAGAGATACTGTTTCATTTTCTGGCAAAACCATCTCGCTTTCATAACCCTAATCTGTCCCATTTCTAAAAAGGTGCAAGCAACGATTATTCATATCTAATACAAATAAAATAACTTTTTCTGGATTTCCAATTATGTCAAGGTACTTTCTGAGTGTAAAGCTTGAGTTTCTTTGAGAAAATTTTTAAAGTTTGCAACTAATTCTTGTCGCTATTTATTTTTAGGAATAATAATAATTTCTATTTCTTCTCCTTCTTTGAAGTGCAAATCATCCAGAACTAAATTGGATGTCCTCTCTAACTTAATCAATTTTTGATAACTTTTCATTTTTTTGCTTCTGCTCTTTTTGAAGCTTATTCTAGCCTAACATACCCTCTAATACTGTAGAATAATAATTCAATAACAATTAGGAGATTTTTCTCAAAAATTTACTAAGGGGGTTTTTTTGGTCACTGCATCTTCTACTGACTCATCTAGGCTTGTTTTTTTTGTTCCTGGTATTATGGGATCAAGTTTATTTCTCAATCGCAAGACAGCTTTTGGAACAAGTCAAACAGAACAAATATGGGGTAATGATTTTCAAGAAAATGTACGTCTATTTCATCTACATCCTGAATATCTTAATCCCATAAATCCCCATGATATTCAAGCCGGTGAAGTTATTCGCTATTTCAACAATATAAGATTTCCTCAACGTTTGTTAAGTCTTATTCCTGTTCCTGTTAATAGAGTTATTGTGTATCAATCTTTAATGGATTTTTGTACTCAAGAAACAGGCTTAAATTTAACTGAAGGAACAAACTTTTTTCCATTTGCTTATAATTGGTTAGCGGATAATCGAGAAACGGCTGATCAACTAGCAGCTTATATTAGAGAAAAAGATAAAGATAAAAATTGTCGATTTTGTTTTGTTGGTCATAGTATGGGTGGTATTATTATTCGTTTAATGCTATTAAATAACGATGATATTGCTGAAAAAACGGATTTATTTTTTCAGATTGCTAGTCCCATTCAAGGATCTGCAAAAGCCTATTTTGGTATTAGACGTTATCCTCAACTTGATCCTATTTTTGATAGAGTATGGCGGTGGTTTCAACGAGCGGAAACGATGGGAGCTTTACAAAGAGCTATTGAACGATGTTATTCTTTGTATCAATTGCTTCCTGCTCCTGAAATAATCACACTTTATGATGAAGGTGGAACAGGATATTCTCCCCTAGATAAAAGGCTTTGGAATCCGGATCTTCATCAATATATTAATGCTGCCATTGATGTTCATAAACAATTAGCTCAATCCGCCAAGCTTGATATTAATATAAAATGCGTTTATTCCAATCAAAAACCGACGATTATTCACTATATTATTCGTCCAGATAATTTTGATATCATAAGACCAATTCCTCCTTCTATTTTAGGAGATAACACAGTAACCGTTGCTAGTGCGATCGCTTATTCTCAAGAAGATACACGAATCTTGATAAACACTCCTCCTGGAGATCATATGGGGATCTGTCAGAATCAGCAAGTGTATAATGAATTAACAAACGCATGGAATTCATTATGATAAAAGCAAATCATTTAACTAACTCAATATATCCCACCATACTTCTAACCTATCAGCCTCCTGTTCCCATACCTGGGGAGAAGTTAACCATTGATTTAAACAGAGATGGGGAATTTTCATCTGATCATCAGTTAATTGTTGAACTTGTTGCTGAGACAGGAAAAAGATTGATTACGTTGGATATCAATTCTTCTGACGATGTTGCTACTTTAGAAATTCCCAACAATTTTAAGGAAGGGACTTATATTTTACAAGTGATTGATAACAACGTTGTTTTAGATAGCACTGAGATCGATATTTTTGAAGATAAGAATTATGCTGAAAAAACCAATAGTTTTGTAGAAGAATTAAATCTTGAAATACAAATCAAAGAAAAGGTTGAAAAAGAATATTATCAACAAGCTTTTAAGTTACAAGAAAAGGTAAAAGAACATTATAAGCATAATCCTAAACTTGCTGCTAAGTCTTGGGAACAGTTCGCAGAGGTTTTGTATGATAAAGAAGAAATAAAGTTGTCAAAAAAAGCTTTAGAGAAAGCTTTAGAAATTTATGAGGGAATCAAAGATTTAGATAATAAAGAAGAAATTATTGATAGAATTAATGAGAAAATTGAAATTGTAAAACACAAACTGTTGCAAAATAGGCTCCCACTGTTAAGAAAACAAAAAGACTATTCTCAACAGGAATTAGCAGATAAAGTTGGAGTAGCGATTGAAACTATCCAAGAGTGGGAACAAGGTAAGCTTTTGGAGGAACTAAGAGAATTTATCGAACTTTCAGAAGTTTTAAATTGTAAGATTAATCAGTTGATATGTGTGAAGCTTAACTATGAAAATACCAGTTATGTCAAGCAAATATTGGATGACCGTCAAATTGAACCAAATATTAGAGAATTGAGAAAGAAAAAACACCTAAATAAACGTCAATTAGCAGCAATAGTTGGAGTAACACCTGCAATAATTCAAGAATGGGAACAAGGAAGCAAGTTAGATAACTTAGTTAAATATCTTAAACTGGTTCACGTATTAGATTGTGATGTTGATTATTTAATAGGAAAGGGAGAAGATCGATCTCCAATAAAAAATCCTATCGATAATTCGACACTAATAGGGAATTCGTATATACTTTAGTAAAGTTTCCAGATTTATCATTAATTAAGTATGCACTTTCATGACCACTCTTAGGATTTTAGTTGATGTCGACTTACTGGTCAACTCTCCAGACAAGCTTTGCGAACTTTTGGTTTTAATCGAAGCTCGTCGAGAGCTAAAAGTAGACGTAATAGTCATTGAAGAAACATTACAACGTGTTTGTAAATCTAAAAAGATTGACAACCATATAGAATGGTTATCCAATCATCAATTAAGTAATAAGATAGGAGTTTCTTCTCGTCATAATATCCCAGACAAGGAATCATTTTCTACTAATTTAGAAATAGCTGCTAACTATCTCGAAGATTTTGAATATCAACTTCAAATAGCTCATGCTTTGAGTCAGAAGATAGATTTTTTTATTACCGATAGAACAACCAATTTTGGAAAGTTTAAACTTTACGTAAAGGGAGTAAAAGTTGAATCAGTAGATGGTTTTAAAAAATTATTAGAATTACCGACAGAAGATATTCCACCAGTAAATGAAAAACCTGCAAATACTGAATCAGAAGAGATTAGGACACAATTGCAACGGAATATTTTAGGAGAACATCAAACGCAGAAACCCTCCTCAAAATCAGATTTTAAAAACTCCTTATATACTAAAATAATCCCCAAAACATGGTTTAAATCTAACTTAATTTTTTATATTATATTAGGAATAATTGTTGCTATTATCATAGTATTTATTATTCCACTTATGATTGATTTAGTAACTTTTAAAAATTATTGTCCCCGAAATAATAATGATGCCTTTATTAGTTGTGGAGAAAAAACATTCATTCAAGAACAACAAGGAAACCAAAATATAAATATACAAGAAAATGCGGTTGAGCATTTTAAAAGCTCTGAATATGAAAATGCAGTAGATGATTTTGAATTACTTTTCACGAGGACGAAATCTCCTGAAACTTTAATTTATCTAAATAATACGCTGCTAGAAGCTAAGAAAAAAACAGCTAATACCATTGCTATAGCAGCACCAATGAGTAAAAGAACAGGATCAGCAATTGATGATGAAAGAGATTTAGCCAAGGAAATTCTTAGAGGAGTCGCTCATGCTCAAACATTAGTCAATTATTGCTTTTTTTCTGAGGACTTTAATGATTTTGATTTTGTTCGGGATTCATTTTGAGATTCATTTCGAGATTCATTTCAAGCTGACAATCAATTATGTCAAAACATTCGCCAAAACGAGAGGGGATTAAGAATTATTATAGCTGATGATGCTAATGATAATGAACAACACGTTAACAATTTAGCTGATGAATTAAATAAACTAAAAAATCAATCAGTTTTAGCTGTTATGGGACACTATGCCAGTGATTTAACAAGTGAAGTTATTCAAAAATACAGTGATAATGAGTTAGTTTTAATCTCTTTTGGTAGTACCAGTGAAAATAAAGAAAAGAGATTTTTAAACCGTGATGATTACTTTTTTAGAACCGTACCTGGTGTAACTTATCATGTAGATAAATTAATTAAATATATCGAGAAAGAAGGTTATAAAAATCCAGCAATTTTTTATAATGAAAGTAGTGATTTTTCTAAATCTGTTTACAATAAGTTTATTGAAAAATTTAAAGATAAGATTGGAAACATCAATCCAGAATTAGTATTCAAAGGTGATAATGAAAATAATAACTCTTTCGCAGGAAAAAATTTTAATTCTGAAAATGAAGTTAACAACGCTGAAGATGCAGACGTTCTAATTCTATTTCCAGATGGGCAAACAAGTCAAAGTATGTATAATGCAATTGAGATCATGAAAGCAAATCAAGGAAGGAAACCCATTATAGGAACATGGACTCTCCGTAATAATCGCTTTCTCGAAGCAGCAAAAGATAATCCAGAGTGGGTGATAGAGGAGAAATTAGTTGTTTATTCGCCCTACTTTTTTGATAATAATGATAATAAACAATATGTTGAACAAGCTAATGCTTTATGGGGAGATGCAAGTAGTCCCAGAACAGCACTATCTTATGATGCTGCTTGGGTGTTAATTAACGCATTTCTTAAGACAAACAACCTTAATCGACAGACTCTACAAGAAACTTTAAATAACATGGAAACAGTTCAAGGTGGTGCAACTGGAGATATTACTTTTGATGACAACGGTAATCGTAATAATTTACCAGGATTATTATTAGAAGTAAAAGCAAATACAAACAATAAAGAAACTGGTTTAAAATTTGTGCCTCTCTCTGAAAATGGTAGTCCGTAGAGGTCGCAGGTTAACGAAGTCAGAAGTCAGAAGTTCCTCGCTGCGCTCCGGCTCTAGCGAACAGAAGTCAGAAGTTGTTTTTGAGACCATGATTTAAGCCTCGCCTTAAAAACGTTTCGCTTTAAAAAGCCAGGTTTTAAACCCTATTATCTCGATAACTCTGTTATCTAAAATTAATAACAAACGTGAGGGCTTAATAATATTAAGCCCCTACAAAGGCTAAAATTTATCAAATTCCTAACCGTTGATAAATGGTATCTAAATTCTGTAAATGATGTTGAGGATCGAAACAATTTTTTATGTCTTCAGCCCCAAGATATTGACTCACCTCGGCATCTTTGCTAATTAAATCATGGAAATCACCATCCTCTTTATTCCAAGCTTCGTGGGCGCATTTCTGTACCACTTTGTAAGCATCTTCTCGAATCATTCCCTTCTCTACTAAAGCGAGTAATACCCGTTGACTAAAAATTACTCCACCATAAACATTCATATTGCGTTTCATGTTGTCAGGATAGACCAATAAATTCTTGACCAAATTAGTCACTTCTTTCAACATAAAATGGGTCAAAATACAGGTATCCGGTAACATCACCCGTTCAACAGAACTATGAGAAATGTCTCTTTCATGCCATAAAGCTACATTTTCCAAAGCAGCAACCGTATAACCCCTAATAATACGAGCAATACCCGTTAACCGTTCCGAACGAATAGGGTTACGTTTGTGAGGCATAGCAGAAGACCCTTTTTGTCCTTTAGAAAAGTATTCTTCTACCTCTAAAACATCCGTGCGTTGTAAGTTACGAATTTCTACAGCAAACCGTTCCACAGAAGCAGCTAATAAAGCCAATTGTTGCACAAACTCTGCATGGAGATCGCGGGATATAACTTGAGTGGAAGCGGTATCTGGTTTTAGTCCCAAATATTGACAAGATAAGGCTTCTACTCTGGGGTCAACATTAGCATAAGTTCCCACTGCCCCCGATATTTTACCGACACTAATGGTACTGCGTAGCTTAACTAATCTTTCTCTATTGCGCAACACTTCTGCCAACCACCCGGCCAACTTAAACCCGAAAGTAATCGGTTCAGCGTGGATACCATGCGATCGCCCCACCATGACAGTATTACGATGTTGTTGCGCTTGATAACGTAGGGCTTGGATCAAATCTTCGAGACGTTCTAATATCAGGTTTAAACTAGCCACCAATTGCAAAGCCAAAGCGGTATCAAGAACATCAGAACTTGTTAACCCTAAATGGATGTAACGGCCAGCGTCCCCTACATATTCATTAACATTTGTCAGAAATGCAATGACATCGTGACGCACTTCTGCTTCAATTTCTAGGACTCGTTGCGGGTCAAAATTAGCTTTTTCTTTAATTTCTGCAACTGCTTCAACTGGGATGTAACCTAATTCTGCTTGGGCTTCACAAACTGCAATTTCTACTTGTAGCCAAGTTTTCAGCTTATAGCTATCTGTCCACAATTGGCCCATTTCTGGCAAGGTATAACGTTCAATCACTGCCATTTATAACTGATACAACAAGATATCGTATCACATTCAGGTTTTTTCCTTAGTTCATGATGAACCCTTGAGGACTGGGGATAGATAAGTTGCAATATCCGTTTACGACTTATCTCCAGCAACTGAGACGCTTTGGTAATATTGACACTCTCCCGAATCCGCTACGCTAAATTCGGGAGATTCTTCTCTCACAGGCTCTGATCTAGCCAATTAGAAATTGACCCCGATAGAACGCCTCCAGAAGCTTCTTGATGCAGTCACTCATGGGGGAAACCCTCAAGACCGCGCTGCATCGCATTTTCATTCACGGGCTGCCCGACCGCTACTAATCCTCGATTTCTTATTACTTGACTCGCCGCCACATCACGATTTGTTTTATACCCACAATTAGGACAATGATGAATTCTATCTGATAGATTCTTTTTGCCTGTTTGGGTATTACAATTAGGACAAATTTGCGATGTATAATCTTTATCTACTTTTAAAAAATAGACATCTCTTTTCCAACAAACATAAGCCAAGATGTTGAAAAACTGACCAAAGCCAGCCTCTAAAGTATGCTTGCCAAAAAGTCCTTTAGCCCATGCTTTGAAATTGATATCCTCAACGAATATCATGCCAGCTTGGTCACACAAATAATGAGCCAGTTTAAAATGCCAGTCTTTCCTAGTATCGTGGATTTTTTGATAAACTCTAGCTATTTTAGATTGAAGTTTCTGCCAGTTATTAGACCCCTTTTTCTTGTTTTTTAACCTTCTTTGCAGTGATTTCAACTGGCCATGAAGCTGATTAAAAAACCGAGGTCTTTTGACTAATTCTCCCTCGCTAGTAGCTAGATAGGAATCAAGTCCAATATCTACACCTAACGGATATCCCTGTATAGAAGTTTCAGGAATATTGACAGCTAACTGATAAATTAACTGAACAAAATAACCCGACGCTCTTTTAACTACTCTAATTTGTTTTAACAGAAAACTATCAGGAATAGGTCGAGACATTCTCATATTAACCTTTCCAATCTTGGGGAGTTTAACCCAACCATCTCCTACCCATTTTTGCTTAACCGATGGGTAGAGAAAACTTCTCATTTTCTTTTTAAAGCGTGGAAAACCGAAGCCTCTTTCCCACATATTCACAAATGCAGCCTCTAAAGTTCTTAAAGTTTGCTGCAAGACTTGGGAATGAGGTTCCGTTAATTCAGGATAGATTTTCTTAGCTTCTGTTAAAGATTTACACTGAGAGTTATAAGTAGGTCTAGAGGTATTTGGATTGATTATATATTCAGAATGAATTGAACAAGCATTGATAGGTGATTTCCTACTATTAACCCAATTTTTCCTTTCTCGAAGTGCATAGTTGTAGACCTTTCTGCACGTCTCAAGATACATCTCAATCTTTTGGACTTGAGACTTTCGGGGCTTGAGTTTGTAGTCGTAGGTCATGGTTATCATGGCACTATTATAACACACTTAATAATAATAATAACGGTTATTAAGAAATATTCACGGGCAATAAATTACCCGTGTTGCGCTACATCTCCCACTTGAAAGATGGGAGCTTTGCGCTGCCCGCGTTTTTCCGTAACTGTTTCCATAGTATATAAATATGCTTTAAAACGTTTTTAAGTACCACAAAAGTAACAAAAATATTGATAGTTAGTCAAAGTTGTCTGTTTTCATTCACTCAAGAATGTTAACTTTATTGTGATTCCATCCACTGAATACAGTTTGTCATTTGTTCTTTCATCGTTTCCCTATCATTGTGATAACGACGGCCATGACCTGGTAATACCCATTCAAAGGAATAATCAGCTAACATTTTCATGGAACTGATTTGTTTTTCCCAATCATACCAACAGAAACGATGGAAAGCGTAAAGATGATTTAAGTAGGGTGACCAAGCTAAATGATCTCCAGTAAATAAATAGGTTTTCTTGTACAAAAGAACGGTATGACCTTTGCTATGGCCAGGAACAGGAATAATCAGTAAATCGGGAGTCAAACTAATAGTTTGCTCTCCTGATAATTGAATTTCGACCCCTTGGGTTTTTTCCGTTATATCATCCTTATGTAGTATTCTTTCACAACCGAAATGATTAGCAAATTTTTCATGATCTGCTATATCGTCCTTATGGGTCAAATATAAGTATTTAATGCCTCCTTTTGCTTCTAACTGTTTCACTAATGGAGGAGAAAAGCGAGGAGAATCAATTAAAATATTGCCATCTTCCCGTTGGATAAAATAACTGGCGGCTGCAAAAGATTTTTCTGAATGATAACCACAATGATAAACATTATCTGCAATAGGTAACGGAAATCTTTGGTGAATTTCTTTGATATTACTGGGTTTTTCTACCGTTCCAATAGAAGCAGTAGGACAAGACAATAAAGCTTCATAAGCTTCTACAATTTCTCTTGTTTCTGTAGGTTGATGATAGACGGCAGATTGATTTCCAGCTTTATGAAACACGGCAGGGGACATCCAACGACAAGTATCACAGTCGATACAACTACTATCTACATAAAAGTTACCTGAAATATTTTCAGACCTACGTTTTTCTAAATTAGCCATAATGATTTTTTCTGATTTTATAATTGTGAGTTTATTTAAGGATTAGAATCGAGTCTTTGAGAAATCTTATTAATTCCCCAACTAAGAATAGCCCCTAAAAAGAGAATACCAATGGCAGGATTAAATAAAGGTTGCCAAAGTTTATACCAAAGGTCAAAACCCAGGGGAACACCAACATAACGACCAATAACTGCGACTATGAACCAGAAAAACCCCAGAAAGACTAAAAATACATCCGCCACCAGTAAACGGTTCAACCAAGTTAAAATTGTCTCTTTCATTATCTTCTGCATGAGATTTGATGGAGTACAAGTAGTCTGCTTTTGTGTTTTCCTAGTCATTTCATTTATCATTTAACATTTATCATTTATCATTCGTTTGGAAGTAGGCTTGAAACCTCTCTCAAACTTCTTTCTCCCTAAAGGAAGAGGCTTGAAACCAAAATGAAAGATGAAAGATGTTCAATGTTGAATGTTTGGTCACTGAGCAAGGTGCTACCTATTCCCATTAGACCATTTTAGCTTTCTCAGTCCAATCACGACAAATATTAACACAACGGAGTATTAAAATAGAACTTGGATAAATTCGCTACCTTTTTTATTTTATATTTAGCCATCATGCAAACTCTCGAAACGCCTAAAACCCTTTCTCAACCTGAATTTGATACCACTATTCAGCGTCGTAAAACCCGTCCGGTTAAAGTGGGAAATATTACCATTGGCGGTGGTTTCCCTGTTGTTGTGCAGTCCATGATTAATGAGGATACCCTAGATATTGAAGGGTCTGTGGCTGCCATTCGTCGTTTACATGAAATTGGTTGCGAAATTGTTCGGGTAACGGTTCCTAGCATGGCCCATGCTAAAGCTTTAGCCACCATTAAAGAGAAATTAGCCCAAGTGTATCAACCGGTTCCTTTAGTGGCAGATGTGCATCATAATGGCTTAAAAATAGCCCTAGAAGTGGCCAAGCACGTGGATAAAGTGCGTATCAATCCAGGATTATACGTTTTTGAGAAACCCAGTTCCACCCGTAGCGAATATACCCAAGCAGAATTTGACGAAATTGGGGATAAAATTCGCGAAACACTGGAACCTTTAGTAATTTCCCTTCGAGATCAAGGAAAAGCCATGAGAATTGGCGTTAATCATGGTTCTTTAGCGGAAAGAATGTTATTTACCTACGGAGACACTCCAGAAGGGATGGTGGAATCTGCTCTGGAATTCATTCGTATTTGCGAGTCCCTTGATTTCTATAATATTGTTCTTTCCCTCAAAGCGTCCCGTGTTCCTGTGATGTTAGCAGCTTATCGCCTTATGGTGAAACGCATGGATGAGTTGGGAATGGAATATCCTCTACATTTAGGGGTGACAGAAGCTGGAGACGGGGAATATGGTCGTATTAAATCAACCGCAGGAATAGGAACCCTCTTAGCAGAAGGAATAGGAGATACTATCCGTGTTTCTTTAACCGAGGCCCCAGAAAAAGAAATTCCTGTTTGTTATAGTATTTTGCAAGCATTGGGACTTCGTAAAACCATGGTGGAGTATGTTGCTTGTCCTTCTTGTGGTCGTACCCTATTTAATCTTGAGGATGTCTTACATCAGGTACGAGAAGCAACCAAACATCTGACGGGGTTAGATATTGCTGTTATGGGATGTATTGTTAATGGGCCCGGTGAAATGGCCGATGCTGACTACGGTTATGTCGGCAAACAACCGGGTTATATTTCCTTGTATCGTGGCCGAGAAGAAATTAAGAAGGTTCCTGAACAACAAGGAGTCGAAGAGTTAATTAATTTGATTAAAGCAGATGACCGTTGGGTTGAACCTTAGTCGGTTATCGGTGAGCAGTGAGCAGTGACAAGTGGGAACATGAGGTAACAAGTTGCTCAATAAACTTTATCTATTGTTATCTCTCACCGAAAAAATAAGAACAAAAGCTTAATATTGTCTCCTTTTGAGGCAATTTTTTTGTTTATATATGCCCAAAAATTAAAAAAATCTCAACATACAAGCTGAATCAAACAAAGATGAAATAGGGAGTGTGGGGATTGTGGGAGATGTGGGGAGAATTAAGCAATACATAATGTTTTATCTTCCACCTCTTCCCCATCCCTGTCTCAACAGACAATTTTCCAAAACCTACGCAGTATTAGGAGATATCACAGCAATTGATCCCGTTCTGTAATAGCCATACCGTGTGCAGGAAACTCCTCATACTCGGCTAAAGTTTGACTGGTTTCCTTAACGAGATCGAAACCTTGGGGAGTTAAATAAGCAACGGTTGATCGCTTGAGAAAATCGTACACCGATACCGCAGAATAGGAACGAGCAAATCCTCCGGTGGGTAAAACAGCGTTAACCCCGATGGCATAAGTAGCAGCAGAAGAAGGGGTATATTTTCCCAGTAAAATTTCCCCTGCATTCTTAATCTCTCCCACTAACCGCAAAGGGTCATCCACCAACACTTCTAGATGTTCCGGGGCGTAGTCGTTAACAAATTGCAGAGATTCTTCTAAGCTAGAGGTGAGAATAATACCACCATAAGCATCCAACCCCGTCTGACAAAACTCCCGTCGCCATTGGGGTAATTTTTCTAGGTATTGATCGGCAAAATAACTGACTTTTTCGGCAACAGTTTCGCTGTGGGTGACTAATAAAGCTGCCGAGTCCGGACCGTGTTCGGCTTCTATCAATAAGTCGAGGGCGGCCAGTTGGGGGTCGGTTGTTTCATCAGCTAAGACAATGGACTCACTCGGTCCAGCAGGTAAACCCACATCCACCGTACCGAATAACACCCGTTTGGCTGCTGCCCCATAGATACTACAAGGGCCGGTTAATTTATCCACTTTGGGTACTTTCGTTGTGCCTAAGGCCATGGCAGCTAAGGCTTGAATACCCCCTAATTTATAGACATTGCTTACCCCGGCCATTTGTGCCACATAGAGGGAAACTGGTTCGACCTGACCCTGTTTATCGGGAGGAGTACAAACCACTATTTGTTCAACCCCGGCCACCATCGCTGGAATAGTTAACATGAGCATCATGGAAGGGAAAGCCCCTTTCCCTCGGGGAACATATAAGCCCACACTAGGAATAGGGGTGATTTTTTCTCCAGCAAAGATACCGCTATCGATTTCGGCCAGATTCATTTCTTCGGGGAGTTGCCGTTGATGGACTTCTTTGATGTTACGAAAGGCTTGATCTACGGCTTTTTTAACCTCGGGTTCCACTAAATGTTGCGCTTGCTCAAATTCTTCGGGAGTTACTTTTATATTTTCTGGGGTTGCCCCTGCATAGTCAAATTTTTGGGCATATTTAATCAGTCCCTTATCTCCAGTTTGGGCGATCGCAGTTATCACTTCTTGGGCAATAGGAATCACTTGATCTATATCTAACTCAGCCCGTCGCTTTACTGTGGCGAGATCCTTGGCTGTCATTTGGGCAAGTTTAAGAATTCTGACCACTACTTCTCTCCTGATACTTTGATGCGTCTTTATCTATTTTAGTATCAGTTAGCAGTTAGCAGTTAGCAGTTGTCAGTTATCGCTTAAATCATTCTCGGAATTGCTATTTTCTAAAAATGCTCATAATCGACACTTTATTTTTTCATTCTTTTTTACTAGACTCTTTAGCTTAATTCAATAATTATGACTAAATCAACTTTATTTAACTTATTTGAGACTATTCTTGTTCGATTCTATAATATACATTTTATCTATCTCTACAGAAAACTTTCCATTTTTTACTTTATATATAATTCCATAATCTTAAGTTTTATTCTGCTTCAAAAATTTTGCCTAAAAAACCAGAAACAATGGACAAAATAATGGAACCAAATAGAGCATCTAAGAAACTATTAACCGTAAATCCCGGGGTAAAATAAGAAACTAGAGAAAAAGAAATAGCGTTAACAACGAAGAGAAATAAACCAAGGCTAAGAATAGTTAAAGGTAAGGTGAATAAAAGCAATATAGGTTTAACGATCGCATTTATCAAACCCATGACGGCTGTAGCGATCGCTGCCACTGTAAATCCATTAATGGTAATACCTGGAATTAAATAAGCGGTGATCAGTAATGATAAGGCAGTGATCACCCAAGTTAGGATAAACTGGAACATAGTCTTTAATGATATTGATTAATCTCTACAGTTAAATTATACCCGATCACATTAAGGTCTTCTAATACGAATCATAGCATTTTGGATTCTTTTTTTGAAAACTGCATCCTTTTGTGCATTTTCAGTTATAGCATTAAACTCGTCAGAAGATAAACCACTATCTTCAGCTATTTTTTTGGATTGATTACAAAATTCAACGGCTATTTCTTGAGCTTCATCGGGTAGTTTTTTGATACTTTCTGGTTGATCACAGGCAATTTCCGGAGGTTGAGTGTCCATAATAGCTTCAATTTCTTTATAGGCTATTTGTCGTTGATCTTCAATTTTTAATACCGTCTGAGCATAATTAGTGACTTCTTCATCACTAAAATTAGAAGGGGGCGGCAGTGGAGTAGGTGGAGGGCCTTGAAAGACAGTACATCCATGAAGAATACTAAAAAATACGACTAAACTAGACATAATGGAACGAGTGAAGATTCTGTTCAAATTAAAAAGGGAACAGTGGACAAACACCATGCGTTGAACCGCCAAACTCATAATAATAACTGAATCCCCGCCTGGGTTTCTTTTTTTTTGAATTCTTTTAAGCATTATAAGTTCCTGACAATTCCCACACAAGAGAGATTCCCAATTTAAAAAATTACGATACAATTAAGGGTCAGACTGGATTTGAGTGATGAGTATCCATTGTTACTACATCTTCTATACGGCCAATGTCTTTTTTGTTAACAAGGATCATCCTAACTTGCCAACACCTTCAACCCTTCACACCCCCGTTTTACCTCAAGCTTTGCTTGATGGTTTAGATATTGACCCTAACGGTCATTATTTAGATGCCACCTTGGGACGGGGCGGCCATAGTCGTCTCATTTTGGCGAGCTTTCCTGATGTTAGAGTAACAGCAATTGATCTTGATGACGAGGCGATCGCTACTACTCAAGCTAATTTATTAGACCTATTCGGCGATCGCTTACAGGTTTGGCAGGGAAATTTTGCAGATTACCCAGGTAAAATGGGAGAGTTTAACGGGATTATTGCAGACTTAGGTGTAAGTTCTCCCCAGTTTGATGTTCCAGAGAGAGGCTTTAGTTTTCGTCATCAGGCACCTTTAGATATGCGGATGAACCGTCAACAGTCTCTCACCGCAGCAGAAATAATTAATCATTGGGATCAGACGAGTCTTGCTGATCTATTTTATCAATATGGAGAAGAACGGCGATCGCGTGTAATTGCCCGTCGTCTTGTACAAAAACGTCCCTTTGAGACCACAACAGCTTTAGCAGAGGCGATTGCTTTATGTTTTCCTCCCAAACAACGTTATGGACGTATTCACCCTGCTACCCGTGTTTTTCAAGCGTTACGTATTGCGGTTAATGATGAGCTAGGATCTTTAGAAAGGTTCTTAGAAAAGGCCCCTCATTGGTTAAAACCTGGGGGACGTATCGGAATTATTAGTTTTCATAGTTTAGAGGATCGTCGGGTAAAATATAGTTTTCGAGACTCTTTATTATTGGATATTGTTACTAAAAAACCGATTATTCCCCAACGAGAAGAACAAAAACAAAATCCTCGATCTCGTTCGGCAAAATTAAGGTTTGCTCAACGGAAAACAGAGATGAATGTTTTCTAAACTTCGGTTCTTAAAACCCCAAACTTCGGTTGTCAATAGAAAGAATATTAGTTAAATTAACTTGGAAATTGTTTGTCCTTAAGTAATCATGAATATAATTGCTCAACTGAAGACTAAAAAACTAACATCTCGACAATTACTCTCCATGGGATTTTATGTGTACAAAAAAACATTCAGTCAGATGTTTTTACTTATTGGATTAATTTACTTGCCTCTAGTTTTAAGTATTTCTTGGATTCAATATTATGTTACTAATCAGTTACTTGAACAGTTACAAATCAATTTTTCTAGTTCAACTTTAATCCTTTATTTCAGTTTTGTCTTGATGTTTGTACTAATTGTATTTACCATTAATACTTTCTACTATAAAACCATTGTACTTGTGACTTATAACTATATTCATCAAAGACCTTTGATCAATGGCTCTTTATTAAGGGAAGTTTTTGATAATTTCTTTTCTTTATGGTTGTTAATGTTGAGAATTGCTATAAATTATTTTCTAAGGAGTTTATTGTTAATCGTACCAGGAATAATCTATTTAATCAATAATTTCTCAGTCCCTTTTGCTTTTATTTTTCGACAAGAAAAAATCGAACACGCTTTTACTTATAATAGTATTATTATGAAGGGCAATACTGGAAGAGTATTTTCTTTATTTTTATATCCCTTCATAATATATATGGTTTTTGCTTTATTCATTAATGTATTTTTTTCATCTGTGATGGATGGTTCTTCAACAATTAATAATTCTTCTAGTTATCCCTTTGGTTTGTCCTTATTTAGCCAAATTATTTTTATTGTTTTATACCCTATATTAATTAATGCTTATTTATGTCTATTTTTGAATGCAGAAGCACAAAAAAGATTAACTTAGTCATAGTACACTTAATACTAAATCCCCTGATCAAACCCGTCTTATCTTTTGGAAGAGGCAGGGAGGAGATAGAATATTATTCTACGATAATAAGCGGATTTGGTATTAGGATTTTATTTGAAGGTGCAAGATGTCAGCATAAGATGAATTTTTTTCTATTCATTAAGTAAATTAACTTAAAATAAAAATCAATCAAAAAATAAATTACTAAGAAATAACGATGTCTTAAACCGATATTAGAGAGAAAATCGTGGTCGAATGTAGCTTGTCTAAACATCACTCAAATTTTAAGTCATGGCTCTAGAAACTTTAAGTCGAAATTTTCTGCGTTTTGATCAGAGAAAACACTTAGATAAGATTGATATGATTCTCATTGAAAATCTTCCCTGTTCCAGTTTTTCTCACATTCAAGCAATTGGTTATGATGTCCCAACCAAAATTCTTAAAGTTAATTATAAATCTGGTTCTATTTATACTTATTTTCAGGTTCCTGCTCAAATTTTTAAGACCATGCTTACCACTCATAATATAGGACAATATCTTAACTCTCATATCAAAGGAAATTATCACTATCAGAGGTTTATTCCTCGTTACATCTAAAGGGATTTTTACTTAAAAAGTAGAAGTTATTAACTGAAATTTAAGCAGAAGTAGACAAAAAATAAGAATTAGAAAAATAAATAAAAGATTAGGGCAGATTAGAATCTGATTTTTGAGCGTTAAGATATTGAGATGCACTGAGTATTAGTTCGATTGTCTAATGTTTAGAGGAGTATGGTTATGTATATCATCTTTGGAATTCAAAAAGCATTCGAAGTTATCTATAATATCGCTGAGAGTGTAACTAAGATAGGTGTTATTGGGGAGATGTTACGGCGGCTGTTTCCACCAGACCCAGAGCCGAAGCCTAACCCAGAACTACCACCATCTCCAATTCCAACACCAGAGAACAAACCAGTTCGGAGATTTTGGCAAAAATTTGCTGAAAAAGACAAGGTGACTATTATTCTTAGCGAGTATGAGTCCAGTCCCACTACAGAACTTGGGTCTAAAGAAGCCATTAGAACAGCAATTAATAGACATTCTGTCTCAATGGGTAATGCAAAAGCTATGGCAACTTTATTCAGCTTTTTCTTAAAGGATAGCAGATTTAATTTCACACCTAATGTTCAAGGTAGTGAAAGTAGAGAAGCAAGTGAATGTTTCACAGGCTCAAATTTAATCCTTTTAGGTTCTGAGATCAGTAATCAAGTTACCAGAGAAAAGATAGAAGATTTAAGAAGAAAAAGCGCCATTATTCCCTATGAAGTTAGAGAAAATCAAGCAACAAATATGATTGAGATTCGCCATATCACAAATCCAGAGGCAATATATGTTCCACAAATTGATGAAGATGGGTCTGGAACTGATTATGCTCTAATTATCAAAACTAAAAACCCAAGTGATTTCGATAGAGGTAAAGAGCTAATTATTTTGGCCGGGGCCAATATGTACGGTGTCGAAGCTGCTGCTCGAATAATAACTGAAGCTGACCAGTTGAGAGAGATAAATGAAACAATAAGCCGCAATGAGACTGAAAATATTTGGATAATTATTAAAACAGAGGTTAAATTTTTCTCTCCTCATCGAGCCACAATTATAGATTCCAAGACTTTTTAATTAAACCGCGCCCAGGTTAAAAACCGTAGTTTTGAATAATCAAATAAAATGCTTATCTAACAAAGTTTTTCGTTTGTAGCTGCTGGAAAAAAAAACTCCAGTTCTCAAAATGGACACGGTTTCATTGCAACGCCTTCAACGTAAATAATCTATAATAGATAGTAGCCTATAAATAATAAAAGATAGAGGGATTTATAGATAGTCAATAGGGTTATTTTCCTGTCAAAAGAGAGGTTTTAGACCTCCATAAATTATTCATTGATAATTAAGGGATCATAAATTAGCTACATAACTATAGCTAAAAAATATATGAAAATAGTCACAGTCATCGGAACTCGTCCACAAATCATAAAAGCCAGTATTTTATTAAAGGAGTTGAAAAAAACAAATCACAAAAATATATTAGTGTATACAGGACAGCATTATAGTAAAAACCTTTCAGATATTTTCTTCCGAGAATTAAATCTAGAAATACCAGACTATAACCTTCAGATTGGTTCTGGAAGCTATTCCTATCAAATACAAACAGGAATTGAACATTTAAGCGAAATTTTGGAATTAGAAAAACCAGATCGAATAGTCACAATAGGAGATAGTAACCCTGCCTTAGTGGGAGCAAGAACAGCTTATCAGAAAAACATTCATCTTGTCCATTGTGAAGCAGGTTTAAGAAGCAATGATCGACATGAACCAGAAGAAAAAAATCGTGTTTTTATTGATTCCTACGCACACCAATTATTTTGTCCAACTCAAGAATGTTTGGATAATCTTAGGTTAGAAAATATAAAAACAAAACCAATATTAACCGGAGACTTACTTTATGATTGCTGGAAAAAATACCAATCTTCTCAAAAACAACCACAATTAAAATTTATCGATCAGCTAGAAACAAATAATTTCTGCTTGCTAACATTACATCGTCAAAGTAATTTATCTGATGTTGTTAAACTACAAAAAATTATTGGTATGTTAACTAATTCATGGGATTTACCAACCGTTTTTTGTGTGCATCCTGGCACAAAAAAAAGACTTCAAGAACTTGCTTTATTAAAAGAGTTAGAACAGAAAAAGAATTTTTGGATGATAGAACCCTTGAGCTATTTAGAGATGAGGTGGATGCAAAATAATTGTGCTATAGTTATGACGGATTCTGTGGGCATTCAGGTTGAAGCTTACCTATGTCAAAAACCCAGTATTATTTTAAGAGAAAAAACAGAACATCATGTATTAGAAAAATTGGGATGGAGTGTTAAAATAAATCCTAAGCTTGATGAACTTTTTAGCTGCTACAATTTAGCACAAAATCTTATTAATTATCCTCCATTAAATTATGATGTAGAATTGTTTGGTGATGGAAATGCTGCTAGTAAAATGGTTGAGAGAATTATTAAAGAATAGAAAATAGCTCGTTAGTTCTAGTTAGTTAGTGTCACCAAATCTATGAAAAATCTGGGATTTTGAGCATAAATTTACTATAATATGATTGTCTAATATTTCTCAGAGTACAGTTATGTGTATCATCCTTTTTCCTTTTCAGTGGGTTTTGGGTATAATTCCAAGATTAATAGAGTCCGTGGGTACAATATTAGACAATACAAATAAAATAGGTGAAATAATAAAGGAATTGCCGATACTTCCAGGCAGAAAAAAACCAGTTGGAAGATTTTGGCAAAAATTTGCTGAGAAAGAAAAGGTGACTATTATTCTTAGCGAGTATGAGTCCAGTCCCACTACGGAACTTGGGTCTACAGAAGCAATTAGAACAGCAATTAATAGACATTCTGTCTCAATGGGTAATGCAAAAGCTATGGCAAGTTTATTAAGCTTTTTCTCAAAGGATAGGAGATTTAATTTCACACCTAATGTTCAAGGTAGTGAAAGTAGAGAAGCAAGTCCATATTTCACCGGCTCCAATTTAATTCTTTTAGGTTCTGAGATCAGTAATCAAGTTGCCAGAGAAAAGATAGAAGATTTAAGAAGAGAAGGCGCAATTATCCCCTATGAAGTTAGAGAAAATCAAGAAACAAATATAATTGAGATTCGTCATATCACAAATCCAGAGGAAATATATGTTCCACAAATTGATAAAGATGGCTCTGGAACTGATTATGCTCTAATTATCAAAACTAAAAACCCAAGTGATTTTGAGAGTAGAGAGCTAATTATTTTAGCTGGGGCTAATATGTACGGTGTCGAGGCTGCTGCTCGAATAATAACTAAGCCTAACCAGTTGGAAGAGATAAATAGACAAATAAGCAATAATAATTGTCAAAACATTTGGATACTTATTAAAACCGAAGTCAAGTTTTTTTCTCCTAATAGAGCTACCATTATAGGGTCTGGCACTCTCACAATGGGAGAAGTCACTCAGTCTGAGAAACTTTCTGAAGCTGAACAAATAGAATCATTAAAAAAAGATTTTTGGGATGAGTTAGACGAAGTGATAGAAGACTGTAAAATAAACACAGGAATAAAGGACTTATCCTATCAACACGATCATTATATTCATGGCACACCTAAGCGAGATATTCAATAGGGAAAAAGTTTTAAATGTGGGAGTTATTAACACTCCCACAAAGGTTCAAAAAATCGTTAAAGTTTGACGGTTACTGTTTTAATTTCCGTGTATTGTTGTAGGCCATATTCTCCTAATTCTCGACCCATACCAGACTGTTTAAAGCCACCAAACGGGGCAGCAGCATCAAAGACATCGTAACAGTTAACCCAAACAGTCCCTGCACGTAAAGCATTAGCGATCGCATGACCTTTACTAATATCCTGGGTCCAAACAGCGGCCGCTAAACCATACAGAGTATCATTGGCTCGTTGGATCACCTCATCCATATCTTTGAACTTGATAATACTCATCACCGGTCCAAAAATCTCTTCTTGGGCAATTTTCATATTGTCCTGTACATCAGCAAAGACAGTGGGTTCGATAAAGTAACCCCGATCGCCCACACGGCCTCCACCACAAAGAAGTTTTGCCCCTTCCCTTTGTCCCGACTCAATATACTCCATCACCTTATCAAACTGAGTCTTGTCCACTTGGGGTCCTTGGCTGGTACTATCATCAAAAGGATTACCGACTATGCGTTGTTTTGCCTGTTCAACGCTTTTAGCCACAAATTCGTCATAACACTTCTCTTCTACAAAGAGACGAGATCCTGCGCAACAACATTGACCCTGGTTAAAGAATAAGCCGAAATGCGCCCCTTCGATAGCTTGTTCTAGGTTAGCATCGGCAAAGACAATATTGGGGCTTTTACCACCCAATTCTAAGGTAACGCGCTTTAAGTTAGTTTGGGCGGCCGCCTCCATGATTAAATGGCCCACCTCTGTCGATCCCGTAAAGGCCACTTTATCGATATGGTGATGACGGGCGATCGCTTGTCCCGCAGTAGGTCCGTAACCAGACAGTAAGTTAACTACCCCTGGAGGGAAACCTGCTTCTAGGATCAACTCTCCTAACCTTAAAGCGGATAGGGGGGTTTGTTCGGCAGTTTTCATGACAACAGTGTTCCCGGCAGCCAAAGCGGGGGCGAGTTTCCATGCTTGCATTAGTAGGGGAAAGTTCCAGGGAATGATTTGGCCCACCACTCCCACTGGTTCGTGACGAGTGTAACAAAAATAGGGTCCGTTGATGGGAATAGTTTTGCCTTGAATTTTGTCAGCCCACCCTGCATAGTAACGGTAACAGGCAATAACAAGCTGTAAATCTGCCTTTAAGGAGTCTTGATAGGGTTTTCCATTATCTAAGGTTTCTAGACGGGCTAATTCTTCCATGTTAGCTTCGATTAAATCAGCTAACTTGTATAACAGTTGTCCCCGTTGAGTGGCTGATAGTTTAGGCCAGTCCCCCTGGTTAAAGGCCTTTCTGGCAGCGATGACAGCTTTATCTACGTCGGCTGCATCTGCTTCTGCCACATCACAGATCACTTCCCCTGTGGTGGGGTTGATGGTTTCAAAGCGTTTTCCTGATGCACTTTCGACCCATTGGTTATTGATTAATAGTTGGGTTGGACCAATTTTAACTTTGTTTTCTGGTCGTGTTGCTGTGACCATCTTATAATTCTCCGTTTTTTATTTTGCCTTTATTTTTAGGGTGAAACATTGTTATTGATTTGGGAGGTATTTTTTTCAAAAATTAATATTTATTTTTTTTAAGATCGTGAATTTCTGTTAAAGAGTAGGGCAATTAATCCTAATCATGATATGAGTAATAGCAGACTTAATGGAGAGCTTAAATTTTATGGACAGTTTAAGAATTTTTAGCAAAAAATTAAGGATTTTTAGCTTGACTTTATTGTGGTTATTTGCGTTGATATTCATGCAGAGCGAGATGGCGATCGCTCTAGACGATTATAACTATTACCCCGCCCATGATTGTGATAAGGGTAATACTAGCAATTCTAATCCTACCCCTGTGGTGATGTTAATTGGAGGTTCCGAAACTAGAGCAGACGGGGAAAAAGCAGCAACTCAATGGTTTTTAGATCGAGCAGATGAGGGGGACTATTTGGTTATTCGTTATCGAGATCAAGGAGGTCAAGCTGACTGGATTTGTGATAACTTTCCTGATGCTATTCATTCAGCAGCAGAATTGAGTATTAATACGAGAAAAGGAGCTAATAGTGAAGAAGTAGAAAATTATATTAGAGATGCAGAAGCATTATTTATTGCCGGAGGAGATCAGAAGAAATATCAAGATACTTGGGAAGGAACTTATACAGAAGATGCAATTAATTATTTGATTAATGATAAAAAAGTTCCTATTGCTGGAACTTCAGCAGGAATGGCAATTTTAGGGGAATATTATTATGCTCCTGAGTACGATGGAGTCCTCAGTTCAGAAATTTTAGACGATCCTTTTCACTTGAATACAGATGATATTAATGAACGGGATTTTATCGATATTCCTATCCTCAGAAATACCATTACCGATACTCATTTAGATCGTTTACGTCCTGATGATGGATATAAAGAGACAAGATATGGTCGAATTTTAGGATTTTTGGCTAGGGTTGTAGAGGATAATGGTTTGCCTTCTTATGCTATTGGTGCAGAGGAAGGAGCATTTATTGCTATTAATGAAGATGGCATTGCCACAGTATTTGGTAATGGAAAAAATCGAGGAGAAGATGCTTATTTTTTACAGGCAAAAACCCAGCCAGAAAAGATTAGAAGAGATAAACCTTTAGTCTGGGATCATGATGGTAAAGCAGTGAAAGTTTATACCATTCAAGGAACTTCAAAAGGGCGTGGTCAGTTTAATTTAAATGACTGGAAAAGTGCAGAAGGGGGAAAATGGAGTTATTGGTATACCCGTTATGGTAATGCAGGCTTTCGTCATTGTCCCTAATCTTATAGCAGTTTTTAATTGGGTGTATCAAAATCTCGGTTTAGTGAGGGTGGGGAGTGTGGGGAGTATTGCAACCGCCAAGGCAATTAGGAAATTTTTTCAAACTCAAACCTAATACCAGCAAGGTTTTTACCTCCTGCCTCCTGCCTCCTGCCCCCTGCTATATTTTTCTTTGAGTCTGTAATCTATGCAAATGAAAATTGCTATTAGGCAAATTTTCTTTACTTAAGAAAGGGTTAAAAGATATCATCAAAGGGGAGGAAATAAGCTATACAGTAATTAGGGGAATTTATAGATAAGGTTTCTTCAAATTTACCCAGTTTTCTAGCACAAAACCTCAAAATTTTGGAGTTTAATAATGTCGAAAGAATTTCTAGATTTTCTTAAGCATAAATATGCCTATGTTGCTGTAGGAGAATTTAAACCAGGACAGTTTTCTGAAGCCCAAAGACTGTACGAAAAAGCCGTTTCTACCTATAAAGATGGATTTAAAGGAGCATTTTTATTACAAAAACCCGGAACAGATGAAGGAATAGCCGTCATTATGTGGGAAAAAATTGAGGATATGGAAGCCAACCAAAACGAGATTTATCAAGAAATTATAGAAAAAATGACACCCTTATTCGTTAAACCTCCCAAAACAGATTTTTATGAGGTTTGTAGTGAGATTGATGGCTTTTCTGAAGAATAGTTCACCGATAAACTTCTAAATTAAGGATATAATTACCCAATTGAACTTGACCCGACCATAACTCATATTCAATCCTCAAATATTCTGGTAATGTCTCTCCCTCTAGCTGTAAGCGACGAGTATAATTACGAAGGCGGAAGGCATTATCTATCTCTCCACCGCTATCGTTTAACCAGTAACGGCTCAAACCATAAATCCCTGGTTCCCAAAAATGACGATAGCAAAACCTGCCACTGCCTTGTAAACTCATAATTACCCTGGCCGGAGAGATTTCTAGCCACAAGGTATGTCTAGCGGTTTCCACAGTTGAAGTAGTTTCCTCTTGAGCCACTGACTGGGGAATCTCTGGTTGATTGACCAATAAATCAAACCGAAAACGATCTTTTTGATAAAGGGTTCCAGAGGTTTCTAGGGTACAGTCAAGGGGTAAGTCTGTGGACATTAAAGACAATGACACAGGATGATGATATTTTATAGGCATCTCTGAGTTCCATCTGAGGAGCATATTTATAACATAAAGCCCAAACGTGAAAATTAACAACGCCTAGATTAGTGATTTTTATTACGAAATGTAAAGAAAGGCTTGCCAAACTATATAAGTTGTTGCTATATTGAATACTTGTGTGAGCAATCCTCAGTAGCTCAGTGGTAGAGCGGTCGGCTGTTAACCGATTGGTCGTAGGTTCGAATCCTACCTGGGGAGTTTTTCAATAATGGACAATGAATAATGGATAATGGATAATGATCTTCCTATTTATCCATTCATCAAAATCATGACCCTTGATCCAGAACAACTCATTGACTTAGCCTTAAAAGCAGGGGCTTCTCACGCGGAAGTTTATCAGTCTAGTTCTCAGTCTCGTCCTGTGTTTTTTGAAGCCAACCGTCTCAAACAGTTGGAAAGTTCTCAGTCTCAAGGGACGGCTTTAAGGTTGTGGAAAGAGGGCGCACCCGGATTAGCTGTAGCCTATGGAGAGGTCGAAAGTCAAACCTTGGTAGAACGGGCGATGGCTTTATCGGCATTGAATGAACCTGAAACCATCGAATTAAATCAACCCCGTCAGCATATTCAACCTACTGTGGGGGAAGGGATGGCAGTGGAAACCTTGATAGATATGGGTAAAGAGGCGATCGCTCAATTACGGGCAAATTATCCAGAAGTGCTTTGTAGCGGTGAGTTTGCCTCTCAAGAGGATTTTTCCTGTTTAGTCAATTCTTTGGGGCTTCATTGTCAATCTAGTGAGGTTTCAACGGATTTTTATTTAGGGGTGGAATGGGTTAGGGGAGAGGATTTTTTGGCTATTTATGAGGGGGAACATAGTCGTCAGGAATTAGATGTAGATAAGGCTGTACAAGGGATTTTACAACGATTAGCATGGGCTAAAACAACGGTTTCCCCAAAAACAGGACGCAGGCCGGTGTTATTTACCCCCAATGGGGCAACATTGTTATGGGATACGGTAGTTGATGCTCTCAATAGTAAAATGGTCTTAGAAAAGGCTTCTCCTTGGAGTGAGAAACTAGGGAAAAAGATCATTTCTGAGCAATTAAATTTGTCACAACAACCGAATTTTGAACCCTATAGTTGTCCTTTTGATGATGAGGGGACAATCACGCAGCCATTATCATTAATTACAGAAGGAATATTAAGACAATTTTATAGCGATCGCACCAGAGCAAGATTGTTAGGAACCGAGAGTACAGGGAACGGTTTTCGTTCGAGTTTGGGGAGTTATCCTAGTCCTGGTTTGGTTAATTTAATTGTAGAAGGGGGAAATAGTAATTTTGAGCAGTTAGTTAAGCAATTAGATAACGGTATTATTGTGGAGCAAATTTTAGGAGGAGGTGCGGATATTTCTGGGGATTTTTCTATTAATATTGACTTGGGTTATGCTGTTGAAAATGGAGTTATTACTGGACGAGTGAAGGATACAATGGTGAGTGGCAATGTTTATCAAGTGTTACAAGAAATTATTGCACTAGGAAATGACTCCCGTTGGATAGACTCTTGTTTTACTCCTTCTTTATTAGTAGAAGGGTTATCAATTAACAATTAAAAATCAACAAATTGATTAATTGTTGACTTTTAAACAACAAGTTTGCACCAAAGGATTAGCATTAGTTCTCTGTTTCAAAGAAAAATGAAATTAAGAAATAGTCGAATATTGAACAAAAAGATTAGTCTTAGCAGCGTATGTATATGATGGAATATTAGGCTAAAATAAAAATATTAACCTGAAAAATTAGCACAAGAGCTAAACTATCATGATTAATTTTGAACAAATACAAAATGACATAAGTGAATTACCAGAAGAAGCACAAACCTTAGTCATCGATTTTATTGAGTCATTAAAAAAACAGTATTCTCTCGCTGAAAAACAAGAAGTTCAATCTACCTCTTCTATTGACAATGAATCTAATACCCTAGATATTCTCAAAGAGTCGGGATTAATCGGTTGTATTAGTGCAGAATCAGACCTTTCCATTAACTATAAATCGGTTCTAAAAGAAGGCTTAGATACTAAATATGATAATCGTTGATACAGGATTCTGGGTAGCTTTATTTAATGATAAAGACCAATACCATCAAAGCGCACAACAAACTTTAGAACAATATCCACAGGAACCTTTAATAACAACCTGGTGTGTTTTAACAGAAAGTTGTCATCTGCTCTTAAAACGTTCTTCAAGTACATATCAAGGAGTAGAAAAACAAATGAAGTTAATGGATGTTTTTCAAAAGTATCAAGAAAAGTTTAAGCTATTTAATTTTGAACCAATTCATTTAGAAAGAATCAAACTACTGATGAAAAAATATCAAAATCTTCCAATGGATTTAGCAGATGCTTCTCTTGTTATTTTAGCAGAACATTTAGGACATGGACGTATTTTTTCAGTAGATCATCGAGACTTTAATACCTATCGCTGGAAACAAACTTATCCTTTTGAAAATCTACTGATTAGATGAAGAAAGAGGTTAAATGAATACTGGAAAACAATAAAAAAATTGCGATCACAATCATTATCCCGAAAACAAAGCTACTGTCAATTAGCCTAAACTATCTAAAAAATGTTTATCTAAAACTGCTGTCAGGAGAAGTAGAAACAATTGGCACATATAAACAACAAGTTTGCACCAAAGGATTAGCAATCTTTGAGTTTTGAAATAACTAAACGTACTAAATCTCTGAAAAATTAACTAAAAATATTCATTTGCAAAGGAATATCCGGCTCAATATCGAACCATAGTGTTGCGCCACAGTTTTTCGGGTGGTCTGGATCATATACAAACCGACCAACACCAGGAATTTTCACCTCGTGACAAAGAATAGTTTTCTGCCCCATTTTCACAGAAATAACAGGATTACGGGTCTCATTGTTCCGATTAGAACTGAGTTTACCCTGATTTACATGGATATAGGTCATTATTTCTTGTTGCCTAATGCGCCAGGTACCTTTTGGCCCTTTCTTTTTTCGGCTTATTTTCGGCATTCCACTAGCAGACACAGGGATTCTCCACTGACCTTTCTCTTTAAAAGCCCCTTTAATGCGACCATCGATCGCTAGTTTTCTCACACGCTGAACCGACAAATGAAGACGACTAGCTGCTTGCTTAGTTCCAATGTAGGTTTCAGAAGTTTCAGTTTTAGACATAATTCTATTGCGCTATAGTTAACTTCAGATTTCATTATACTGCTGTAGTAATTACTTGTCAGTTCTGAGAATTAATTCTGAGTACATGGGAACAGGCAACAGAAAAATGTCCTAATAGCCTTGGCGACTGCTATAAATTAAGAATGGAACATAATAAAAAATTTGCGATCGCACTACTGATCCCAAAAACAAAGCTTACTGGACTGTTTCAGCTAAAATGAGGTAATAGGAATGTGAGCATCTTGCTCACTTGCTGCAAAAATAGCAAGCAAAATGATTGCACTACATGAAATCTAATGCACTAAATTAGCTGAAACAATACACTACTATAAATTAGCCTCAATTATTTAAAAAATCGATAGACAAGCATTGTTATCCAGATGGTTCCAGATGCTAATAAAATAGCTGAAAGAGAAGGATTAAAACCGTTGACAAACATTATTCCCCCCACAATTCCTAATTGAATTGTTAGTAATAAGTTAGGAATAGTAAATCTTTTATTAAATCCTCTTTTTTCAAAGCTCAAAAACGTCCAGAATATATTAAAAATTGTTGTGAATAAAACGAAAGCAAACACGAAAAGGGAAAGGTAAACAAAATTTATCGATAGAGAAAAACCACTGGATAAAGTTAAAAGTATACAAAAATAGGGAGGTTTATTTGGGTAAATTTTACAGCCAATAATATCAACGTCACCTTGATTTTTGTACCTAACTCCTGCTAAAGTATTTCCTTTAATTTCGGAATTTTCTACTCTTCCTTGTCCACTTTTATCAAACTGTAATCCATAATCTTTATTATTATAAATTTTACATGAACGAATAGTAGTTTTACTTCCTTGATTAATTCCTATTCCTGAAAAATTATTCCGATAAACATTACAATATTCAATCAATCCTAAGCCATTTTCTGTGATAAAAATTCCATTTTGTTTATTTTCATAAATTTTACAAGAGCGAATAGTTGGATTACTCTCAGTAGTAATCGCAATACCAGCGTAAGTATTACCATAAATATCACAATTTTCTATAATTCCTTGTCCATTTTCTCTTACAAAAATACCAAAATTTTTCCCATCAAAAATACGACAATAATCTATGCTAGGATTACCTTCTTCTGAAATGTAAATTCCTGGATTAATATTGTTATAAATATCACAATGTTCTATGATTCCTCTTCCATTTTCTACAATCGATATTCCATCATCTTTTCCATCATAAACACGACAAGAAAGTATGCTAGGATTAGCATCTTTTGAGATGTAAATTCCTGGATTGCTATTATTATAAATATCACAATTTTCTATGATTCCTTTTCCATTTTGTATAATCGATATCCCATTAGTTTTCCCATCAAAAATGCGACAAGATCGGATGATAGGATTAGCGTCTTTTTCGATGTGAATTGCCTGATTTGTATTTTCATAAATATCACAGTCTTCAATAGTTGGTTGTGCATTATTGGCAATCAGCATTCCAATAGAACTACTATTATGAATTTTACACCGCCGAATTACTGGATTAGTTTTGGAACCCTGAATTAGAATAGAAGTAACATCGCAATCTTCTAATAAAACTGACTTCCCTTGCAAAATATTAACAGTTAAACAGTAATCATTATCTAATAATTTTCTCAAAGTTAAACCACGAACAATGGCATAATCTGTTTTCATTGAAAGACAGTAATCAGTAGGACTTTCAACAATAATTTCACCCTCTCCCTCACCTATAAGCGTGAGAGGTTTATCAATAATAATAGTTTCTCGATATAACCCTGGACGGATAATAATTTCAGTGTCAGGTAAAGCATTATCAATCGCTTCCGAAATCGAAGTAAAGTCACCATTTCCTAATAAATCAACAATCATCACCCCTCCCATTAAATTGCTCATTTCAAGCACAAAAACACCGTAATCTTGCAGAAATTCCAGTCTAACTCAATTATCAACTGTTCATCTTGTCACCTCAACATGATATTATTACCACTGGTTTGCTATAAAAAGTTTTGTAGCCCCTTCGTTGTGACTGTATGCCATTGACTGATACCCCATCCCAAACTGCCGAAGCAACATCAGCCAAAACCGATTCGATGCAAGACTACTATCGTCTGCAACGTAACCTATTACTGGTCAGTTTAGTCTTCACCGCAATTATTTTTGTGTCTGTTTGGAACTTCTATAGTCTCAATTTAGCCCTCAACTACCTGTTAGGGGCTTGTGTTGGCATTGTTTATTTAAAATTGCTGGCAGGAGAAGTAGAAAAAATCGGCACATCTGAACAAAAAGTAGGCACCAAAGGATTAGCAATCTTTGCTGCTATGATTATTGTCGCCAGTCAATGGCAACAATTGCACATTCTCCCAGTTTTCCTGGGATTTTTGACTTATAAAGTCGCCATAATCGCCTACACAATTCAAAGTGTCATGGACCTAGAGTTAAAGTAGGCATTAAACCTTGATTTCGTAACCAGATTCGATATTCTACCCAATGACAATGTTAAATGGTTTACGCATTATAGATACTTTACCCCTTGCTGCCTTAGAAGTGGGTAAGCACTGGTATTGGGAGATAGGCAACCTCAAACTACACGGACAGGTATTTATGGCCTCCTGGGTAGTAATTGCCTTACTGATTATCGCCTCCTTACTAGCAACCCGTAATATTCAAATGGTTCCTAGTGGAATGCAAAACTTCATGGAATATGTCCTGGAATTTTTGCGAGATTTAGCGAGAACTCAGTTAGGAGAAAAACACTATCGTCCTTGGTTGCCCTTTATCGGGACCCTATTTTTATTCATTTTCGTCTCCAACTGGTCAGGATCTTTGGTCCCTTGGAGACTAATAGAAATTCCCGAAGGAGAATTAGCTGCTCCCACCAACGACATTAACACCACTGTAGCCTTAGCCTTATTAACCTCCCTAGCTTATTTTTACGCTGGTTTGAGTAAAAAAGGATTAGGATACTTTGCCAATTATGTCCAGCCTATTCCCGTTCTCCTGCCCATCAAAATTCTAGAAGATTTTACCAAGCCTCTCTCCCTAAGTTTCCGTCTATTTGGAAACATTTTGGCCGATGAATTAGTGGTAGCGGTGCTTGTATTTTTAGTCCCCTTATTTGTGCCATTACCCTTAATGGCCTTAGGATTATTCACCAGCGCCATCCAAGCCTTAGTATTTGCCACCTTAGCCGGTGCTTATATCCATGAGGCCATTGAGTCAGAAGAAGAAGAAGAAGAACACGCTTAAAAGTAAAATCTTTTGGAATAAACAAGGGACAGACCAATATCTCTTGTTCAAAAGTGACCAAAACGTAAGACAATAACAGAGAAGTCCAAGAGAGAAAAATTAAATTAATCTTTTCTCTGACATCTCAAGTCCTTACCGATTGGGATTACCCCATACTTCGTCACCCAAAAGGGAAACGTCTCGCTCCTAAACGTTTAAGCTAATCATTAGCTTGCAACTTATACTGTCAATAAAATCGAGGAAGAATTAACATGAATCCCACCGTTGCTGCTGCTTCTGTTATCGCTGCTGCTTTAGCTGTTGGTTTAGGTTCCATTGGACCTGGACTTGGTCAAGGAAACGCTTCAGGCCAAGCTGTATCTGGTATCGCGCGTCAGCCCGAAGCAGAAGGAAAAATTCGCGGAACTTTACTATTAACCTTAGCGTTCATGGAATCCTTAACCATCTATGGTCTGGTTATTGCCTTAGTTCTTTTATTCGCTAACCCCTTCGCTTAAAACCGAAGCAATGGTAGAGACGGCAGCCATGCTGTCTCTGCATCAAAAAAAGCGTTAAACCAACCGAGACATAGATGGGTGAACCATGTTTGATTTTGATGCAACTTTGCCCTTGATGGCATTGCAATTTGTTTTATTGGCGATTATTCTCAACGCCATTTTTTACAAGCCCTTGAATAAAGTATTAGATGAAAGGGCAGACTATATCCGCCAAAAACAAAGCGGTGGACAAAAAGAGTTAGTTCAGGCCAAAGAACTTGCGGCTCAGTATGAGCAACAATTGGCCGACGCTCGTAAACAATCTCAAGAAATTGTCGCCCAGGCTCAAAACGAAGCCAAGCAACTGGCTAATGAAGCTGTAGCTGAGGCGCAAAGAGAGGCCATCGCCAAAAAAGAAGCCGCTGCCCAAGAAATTGAGCAGCAACGCGAAGAGGCTCTAAAAACCCTAGAACAACAGGTTGATACCTTGAGTCGTCAAATTCTAGAAAAACTCTTAGGGCCAGAATTAGTCAAATAACGATGCTGTCCGTTGACTTCAATAACAGGTATGATCGATTCTTTTTTATTATTAGCCACCGAAAGTCAAGCTGAAGGGGAAGCCCTGATTAGTTTCCACTTTGACTTCTTAGAAAGTAACATACTCAATTTAGCCATTCTAGTTGGGGTTTTGTTCTTTTACGGTCGCAAAGTTGTGGGCAATATCCTCAGCGAACGACGTAATCAAATTACCCAAGCTATCCAAGAGGCTGAAGAAAAACAACGTACCGCCGCTGCGGCTTTAGCTAAAGAACAAGAAAACTTAGCTCAGGCCAAGAAACAAGCCGAAGGTATTCTTCAAGCTGCCTCAGAAAGAGCGAAAACAATTACAGCAGAAATTAAGGCACAATCGGAACGAGATATCGCTCGTCTCAAAGAAACCGCCGCTGCTGATCTTTCCTCCGAGCAAGAACGGGTAATGGCGCAATTGAAAAAACAAATTGCCGAACAAGCCATTGCTCAAGCAGAAAGTCAACTGAAAGCACAAGTTGATAACAATGCTCAGCAGCGACTGATTGATCGCAGTATCGCTAAGCTAGGAGGTTAAGGGTGAAAGGATCAATGTTTAGTTCAGAAATCGCTGAGCCTTACGCTCAAGCACTGATGTCCCTGGCACAATCCCAAGATATTACCCGCTCCGTTGGGGAAGACTGCCGCAGTATATTAGAACTATTAGAAGAATCTGCGGATTTACGGTCTTTTATTAGCTCTCCTGTCATGAAGGATGAGGATAAACGAGCGGTTTTAAATCAGCTACTAGGAGACGATATCCATCAGTATTTACGCAACTTTATCATGTTGTTGGTGGATAAAAGACGCATTATTTTCCTAGAAGCTATTTGTCAACAATACTTGGCTTTGCTGCGGAAATTAACCAATACGGTTCTGGCAGAAGTCACCGCTTCAACAGAGTTGAGCGATGGCCAACGCCGCGACGTGATCGAGAAAATTAAGACCTTGACCGGCGCAGAATCTGTAGAACTGAAAACCGATAATGACCCCGAATTAATTGGCGGTGTCATTATCAAAGTCGGCTCCCAAGTATTTGATGCCAGTTTGCGAGGACAACTACGCCGCATTAGCATCAGTCTCGCCGGAGCTTGATCGGCTTAACCCATTGTTATTTATTCAATTGCGAAACAAATCCCACTATGGTTAGTATCAGACCTGACGAAATCAGCAGCATTATTCGCCAACAAATCGAGTCCTACGACCAAAGCGTTCAAGTTTCTAATGTGGGAACCGTTCTCCAAGTTGGGGACGGAACCGCCCGTATTTATGGCTTAGAACAGTGCATGGCGGGTGAATTATTAGACTTTGAAGACGGAACCGTTGGTATTGCCCTCAACTTAGAAGAAGATAACGTTGGGGCTGTATTGATGGGAACCGGTTTAGATATTCAAGAAGGAAGTACCGTTAAAGCCACCGGCAAAATTGCTCAGGTTCCTGTTGGGGAAGCTATGGTTGGTCGGGTGGTAGACTCCCTCGGTCGTCCCATCGATGGTAAGGGTGATATTGCCACCACCGAAACCCGTTTAATCGAATCCTCTGCCCCTGGTATTATCGCTCGGAAATCTGTGTGTGAACCCATGCAAACAGGGATCACTGCTATCGATGCTATGATTCCCATCGGTAGAGGACAACGGGAGTTAATTATTGGTGACCGTAAGACAGGAAAAACAGCGATCGCGATCGATACCATCATTAACCAGAAAACAGAAGATGTAATCTGTGTTTATGTTGCCATCGGTCAAAAAGCTTCTACTGTAGCTCAGGTAATCGGAACCTTAGAAGAAAAAGGCGCAATGGACTACACCATTGTGGTTGCTGCTAACGCTAACGACCCTGCTACTTTACAGTATCTTGCTCCTTATACCGGTGCAACCTTAGCAGAATACTTCATGTATAACGGTAAGGCTACTTTGGTGATCTACGATGATTTATCCAAACAAGCTCAAGCTTACCGTCAATTATCCTTGTTACTGAAACGTCCCCCCGGACGTGAAGCTTATCCTGGAGACGTTTTCTACATCCACTCTCGTTTATTAGAACGGGCAGCTAAACTGAGTGATGCTCTCGGTGCTGGTAGTATGACGGCTTTACCTGTGATCGAAACCCAAGCAGGTGACGTATCTGCGTACATTCCCACCAACGTTATTTCTATCACCGACGGACAAATTTTCTTATCCAGTGACTTGTTTAACGCTGGTTTCCGTCCCGCTATTAATGCAGGTGTTTCTGTAAGTCGGGTGGGTTCTGCTGCGCAAACCAAAGCCATGAAACAGGTGGCAGGGAAATTAAAATTAGAACTGGCTCAGTTTGCTGAACTAGAAGCTTTCTCTCAGTTTGCTTCCGACTTAGACGCAGCTACCCAAGCACAGTTAGCACGGGGTCAACGGTTACGTCAAATCCTCAAACAACCTGAAAACTCTCCTTTAGCGGTTTGGGAACAGGTAGCTATCTCTTACGCCGGACTCAACGGTTATATTGATGAAGTTCCTGTGGATCAAGCCACCGAATTCGCGGCTGGTTTAAGGGAATATATCGCTACCAGTAAGCCCAAATATCCTGAAATCATCAAGAGTGAGAAAAAACTCACCGATGAAGCAGAAAGCTTGCTCAAAGAAGCGATTACAGAATACAAGCAAGCCTTTGGTGCTTAATAATGTCGAGTTATTGTGTCAGTGGTTCTATCATGGATCACTGACTCAGGCATATAAGCTAATTATTAATCAAAAATCACTCTCACATTATGCCTAACCTAAAAGCCATTCGCGATCGCATTCAGTCGGTCAAGAATACAAAAAAAATTACTGAAGCCATGCGGTTAGTGGCCGCAGCTAAAGTACGTCGGGCCCAAGAACAAGTTATCTCAACTCGTCCCTTTGCTGACTCTTTAGCGAACGTCCTTTTTAACTTACTCAACCGTTTAAAAACCGGGGATGTTAGCTTACCTTTGCTACAACAAAGAGAAGTAAAAACCGTTGCGATTGTCGTTGTTTCTGGCGATCGGGGTTTATGTGGCGGTTACAATAGTTATGTCATCCGTCGTACTGAACAACGGGTTAAAGAGTTACAAGCACAAGGTATCGATTGTCGTTTAATTACGGTAGGCCGCAAAGCCAGTCAATATTTTGGCCGTCGGGAAACCCCCATCGAGAACAAGTATACTGGGTTAAACCAAATACCTACCGCCGATGAAGCAGCCACGATCGCCGATGAATTACTATCTTTGTTTTTATCGGAAAAAGTGGATCGGGTAGAGTTAATTTATACTCGTTTCGTCTCTTTAATTAGTTCTCGTCCCGTGGTGCAAACCTTAGCCCCTTTAACCTTGCAGGGGTTAGAAACAGAAGACGACGAAATTTTCCGTCTCATTAGTCGTGAAGGAAAATTAGGGGTTGAAAGAGAAAAAGTTGCTCAAACCACGAGTAGTTTTCCTCAAGACATGATTTTTGAACAAGATCCTGTCCAAATTTTAGATGCTTTGTTGCCCTTGTATATTAATAACCAGTTACTCAGAGCGTTACAAGAGTCAGCAGCCAGTGAGTTAGCTGCGAGAATGACCGCTATGAGCAATGCTAGTGATAATGCAGGTCAATTAATTGGTACTTTAACTTTATCATACAATAAAGCCCGTCAAGCCGCCATTACTCAACAGTTAATGGAAGTAGTTGCTGGTGCTAATGCTTTGTAAGTTTTGGCTTTGTTTTTGTCAAGAAAAGCGTTTAGAGGTTTCTAAACGCTTTTTTAATGGCACAATAAAACTCAAGAAAATTTATTGTATAGCAATAGACAGGTTAGTTAGGACACATAAATTGTATTTTAAGGCAACAGGCAACAGGCAACAGGCAACAGAAAAATGTCCTAATAGCCTTGGCGACTGCTATACTTTTCATTATTAACCTGCATTATTCATGAGAGAATTGAGAACAAGCCTGAAAGCCTTATATAATAAGGAATATGGAGATTTGACCCCAATAACAGTCTGTAATTTTTATCTATTA
>NZ_JASJEB010000122.1 GCF_030064895.1 Crocosphaera sp.
GGTGTCGGGGGTGATGAACCTAGATAACTGGCGTAGGGGTTTACCTCTGTGGGCAGAAATATCTCATCGTGAGGTGGGAAGCCCCAACTATACTGCTTGCAGTTAGTTGGGGAGGATGTCACAACACTAACCAGAGGAAGCATTGTGTGAGCCAAAAAATCGTGGGAATGCTAACCAGTTATACAGGTCTACAAAATAGACGGGATTGGTTATGGAAACAAACCCCTCAACCGTTTGGGGTTTGGGACCATATTCAAATGTTAGGAAATGATCCTAGCCCTGATTTTCTATTATTATATCAATTTGATTTTCCCTTACCTCCACCCCCTAAACCTTGGTGGAAAAGTTGGCGAAAATCCCAAGTTTCACCGATTAATATTCCTTCCTTACTCAGAGATGTTCCTCAAGAACGTATCATTTATTTATTAAGAGAACCTCCCCTGGATGAAGTTGTTAATAGAAACTGCGCTAATTATAATGATGCGAGTCGTTATTGTGGCTATGTTTCAGGGCCAGATAACTTTGCCCCTCACCCGGATTATATGCCGGCAATTTGGTATGTTAATAATGAGTTTGATCTGTTAGACAAGGGGAATATTCCTGAAAAAGTTAAACGGTGTAGTTGGATTACATCGGGTATTAACCGAACAGAAAATCATCGCCGTCGTCTCGCCTTTTTACAGCTATTAAGGGATAATAATTTTGAATTCGATCTTTATGGAAGAAACTTACCTGAGTCCAGCAAAAGTCAAGGTACTTTAGAAAATAAATGGCATGGCATGGCTCCTTATTATTATAACTTATCTATCGAGAATTATGCCGATAATGAATGGTATGTGAGTGAGAAATTATGGGATGCTTTATTATGTTGGTGTTTACCCATTTATTATGGGGGAAGTGCAGCAGATAAATTATTGCCCCCAGGTAGTTTTTTACGGTTGCCTAGTCTGGATGAAAAAGGTCTAGAATATATTAGAGAAGTAACTGCTAGTTTGGATGCTTGGCACGAAGCTAAAAATGCGATCGCAGAGGCAAGACAGATTATTCTCCATGAACTAAACTTAATGAACTGGTTAGCAGATTTTGTGAGAAAATTTTGAATAGTTTAACTATTACGTAATATGGATGGAATTTGTACGTTAGGGAATGATTACGTTTTCGATCAAGTAGTGGCTTTACTTAACAGTATTGAGGTCATTTATGGGCAAAAAATGCCGGTTTGTATTTATCCTTATGATGATAATACAGATAAATTAGCAGCAGAAATTGCTTCCCGTCCCCAGGTAACATTATATAATGATTCTGTTTCAATGGAACGATGGGATAGCTTTGCTAAAGCAGTTTGGGATACTCATCCCACAGCGCGTCAAACTTGGGAAAAAGCAGGAAGTAAAGGTTATCATCGTTTTGGAACCCATCGCCGTTATTGTGCATTTGATGGACCATTTGATCGCTTTATTTATATGGATGCTGATACTATTTTAATGAGTAATTTGGACTCTATTTTTGCTCAACTAGATGATAATGACTGCATTATTTATGATTTTCAGCATAAGGATTTAACCCATGTTTATGATGTAAATTCAAACAAATTAAGAGATGTTTTTCCAGAAGAAAGATTAAATAAGGAAATTTTTTGTTCCGGATTTTATGGTTCTAAGAAAGACTTATTTTCAGAAGAAAAAAGAAACGAGTTAATTAATTATTTAGATAAAGGAGAAGCCGAAATATTATATTGTATGGCACCAGATCAAACCATTATTAACTATATGATGATGCGATCTGATTTTTCTATTTATAATTTAGCTTTAAACTTACCTCAAGAGGAAAAAACAGGATGCTGTGTCACATCTTCTCATTTTGAAAACAAAGATAATATTTTATATGATAAAGGAAATCGATTAACCTATATTCATTATATTGGTATTTCTTCGCAGATTTTTAAAAAAGTTTGTCAAGGAGAAAACATTGATTTTCCCTATCGGGATATTTTCCTCTATTATCGTTACCATAATCAACCAGAAAACTTACCAAAATTTACCCAAAAAGCTGTATATTATCAACAAAAGCCTACGGTAACCCAAAAAATACTTAAAAAATTAGGACTAAATTAATAGAGGAAAAAATTATGACCCGTGGTATTTATATTACAGCTAACGATAAAGTTATTGAACAAGCGATCGCCCTCTTAAAAAGTATTCGATTTTATGATAAAAATACGCCGGTTGTTCTCATTCCTTACGATGATAACTATAAAGTTATTGCCAAGAAATTAAATGAAGATTTTGGCGTAACAGTTTATCCAGACTTAGACTTTATTGAAAGATTATCAATTAAATTACAAAGTATTTTTGGAGAAGATTTTTTTGCCCGTCCTAATCAATTTCGTAAACAAGCTTGTTGGTTTGGTGAATTTGATGAATTTCTCTATATTGACACCGATATTGTTGTCTTTAAAAAAATAGTTGATGATTTGGACTATTTTACTGACTATGATTTTATTTGTTATGATTATCAACATAAAGCAGGAATTAAAAATGTTTTTTCTGAAAAAATAATCGAAGATAAAGTCTTTACTGAAAGTGAACTTAGGGGTATGTTTAATGGCGGATTTTGGGCATCAAAAAAAGGGTTAATTTCTGAAGAAAAAATTTATCAAATCTTTGAAGAATGTGCAGCCAATATTGATTACTTTGACTTTACCTATAAAACCTCCGATCAACCGATTATTAACTATATGATTTTAAAGAACATTGAACGGAGATTTAACTTAGCCCATGAACCAGATAAAAACCCTGGAAACTGGGCAGGAACAGGTCATTTTCGACAAGAAGGGTATGAATTAATTGATCCAAATAATAATCAAACTCTTCATTATTTACATTGGGCAGGAATTAAAATTAAACCAGGTTGTCCCTATTGGGATATTTGGAAACACTATCGTTATCTCGGAGAAACCGCACCAGATGATGGAGAATTAATTAAAACAGAAACAGGAATAAAAACACAAATATTGCAACAAGTGAAGAAAATTTTGAAGAGAAAATAAACCATAATTATTGTTGTCTAATTCATGAATTATCAAAGAATAGAGTTAAGTAAATGGCATCCCAAAAAATTATACCTTTAAGATTATCAGATGGAGAAACCATCAAAGTTGAAGTAACTCAAATTGGTGAACAACCAGTATCCTCAGAAACAAGGATTTTTAAGAAAGCAACAGGTATTATTAAATCCATTGCTAATGATGTTGCAGAGACATTAAAAGAAGTAAACGAAACAGTTAAACCAGACAAATTTAGTGTTACTTTTGGTTTAGAAATTGCCGTGGAAAGTGGAGAATTAACTGCTTTAATTGTTAAAGGTACTGGTAAAGCTAATCTAGAAATTACTATGGAATGGGGAGAGTAATGAAGTCAGAAGTCAGAAGTCAGAAGTCAGAAGTTTAATAGATATTTTAGGACTTCTGGTGAGATTTTGTTAATAATATTAAGTCTCTACAACTTAAGGACATAAAAAACATAAAATTAGCCTATGATGACTAGAGAATATTTACAACAATGTACTGTCCGTTTAAACCATGGTGAGAGTCAAGGGACAGGATTTTTTGTTGCTTCTGGGTTCATTTTAACCTGCGCTCATGTTGTAAAAATTGTAGATGATAAACCTATAAATGTTTTTTGTAAAGCTAATAATCAAACTTATACCGCTAAGACTGAAATATTACTAAAATATCCTCTTGATTTGGCCTTGCTAAAATTAGAGGGTGATATTCCTAAACATAGTTGTGTTAATCTCGATGAAAAAGAACCAAAAATTAATCAAGATTTATACATTTTTGGTTATCCTAAAGGTGAAGGAGTAAACTATTCAGAAGGAGACTCAGCAACCTTTAAATATGAGGGGGAAAGTTTTAAGAAAAATGTTCTGCTTTATAAGTTAAAAAAAGGACAACTTATTGATGGGTTTAGTGGTTCCCCGTTACTTAATTTAGAGACAGGAAAAGTCTGCGGAATAGTCAATATTTCCCGTGATACTAGCAGTGATTTAGGGGGACGTGCTGTTTCAACTAAAGTCATTTTAGAACAATTTCCAGATATTGCAGAACTCAATCAACAATTTCATCAACAACAAAAACCCAGAGATAGCAACCCCTTTCAATTTGGTTCTCCTGTGCCACCTGAAAGCTTCTATGGACGACGAAAAGCAATTTTAGACTTCAAAAATAGAATTGGAGCAATTGAGCCTCAGTGCATCAATATTGTGGGATTAAGGCGCAATGGAAAAACCTCTCTCTTGCACTATATTAAAGAACGTCCAGCACAATTTTTTCAACCTGAACAAAAACCCCTAATCATTTCCCTTGACCTCAGTAACGGTAAGTTTCACAGTCCAGAGGGTATTCTCGAAGGAGTGAGACGGGGTATCAAAAAGCAGATAGGGAAAGAACCTTGGTCACGGGAAGATAATACAGACCCCTTTGAGATAGAAGATAGCTTACAGGAATTAGTTGATCAAGGTGATCGTTTAATTATTATGTTAGATGAGTTTGAAGCTATTAGTCGACGACTTGAACAATTCCAAGATTGGGGAGAAGATTGGCGTTCCAAAGCTTGCGCCGGTCTTTTGACCATGGTTATCTTTAGTAAACGTCCTGTTAGTGAACTTTATCAAACCTTAAGTCTAACCTCTCCTTTTGCCAATATTTTCAGTACCACCATTCTCGGTGCATTAGAAAAGAAAGCTTGGCATAAATTAGTAGAAGATGGCTTTAATAAGGATTTTGCACCCTTATCATGGATTGATGAGTTAGCCGGTGGGTTGCCTTATTATGTGCAGATGGCAGCCTCATTATGGTGGCAATATCGGGATGATGAACAAGCAAAAAAAGAGTTTATTTTCCAAGCAACGCCAAGATTTCAGGAACTTTGGAAAGATTTAACCGAAGTTGAACGTCATGCTTTACGCTATGCTGCCGGCGTTTCAGGGTTAGCAGTCCCCAATATAGCTATCATTGATATGCTAAAGCGTCATGGTTTATTGCGTCAAGAAGGTGGTTTGTTTAGTAGTGTTTTTGCAGACTTTATCAAAAAATAGAGATGATAGATGTAGGTTGGGTTGAGGAACGAAACCCAACAAAACCCTAATATACTGTTAATTTGAATAGTTAGTAATTTTTGTAGCAGTTAAAAATATGAACAAAGAAGATTTAATTAACTTTTTAAAGCAAAATTTAACAGTCATTAAAAGTTATGGAGTAACATCATTAGCTTTATTTGGGTCTTTTGCCAGAGATGAGGCAAAAAGTAGTAGTGATCTTGATTTATTGGTAGAGTTTGAAGGAGTAGTTACTTTTGATAACTATATGGATTTAAAGTTTTTTTTGGAAGATAGTTTAGGTTTATCCGTTGATTTAGTCAGTCGGAAAATGTTAAAACCTGAACTACTTAAATCAGTAGAAAAGGATGCTATTTATGTCTCGTAGTTTAAGACTATATTTTTATGATATCTTAGTCAGTTGTGATAATTTAAGTTAGAATAATATTAGTTGTAGATATATTATTGTTCCCTCAGAATGACAATTAAAAATATTATTTAAGGAAAATGATTATGACTGAAACAAAATTAACTCCGAAGGTTCCCACAAAAAGAATATTTCCTGAAAATCAATGGTCACAAGAAAAACTTGATCAGTGGAAAAAGGAAATAGTAGAACATCGTCAGCGTTGCCAAGCAATTTTTAATCGTCTTCAGCCTGAATTAATTAAGACTCACTATAATTGGTACATAGTAATAGAACCCGACAGTGGTAACTATATCATTGAGCAAGATGAAATGAATCTTCTTAAGAACATACGTCAAACTTATCCTAATACTAAAACCTTTCTTTTCCAAATTAATGAAACAGGGGTTTCTGGTACGATATAATGCAAAGAACATTTGGTAATGGGTAAGCAGAGACTACGATTATTATTTAACTTCTCTTTCATCTAAATAATCACAAAATGATTGAATTTCTTGAATAAGTTGATGATGACAACTTAAAAAATTATTAACTACAATTAACACTTTGTCTTTATCTAACTCAAAAGAATAAGCACTTCTGATTACATGACGGAACCGCCGTAATTCATCTAATATAGCCCTTGTTTCTTCTGTAATAACTTCTGTTCTAACATTAGTAATATTAACTGCCATTTGGTCTAATAAATCTCTGTGCCATTTGTTGCCAGTAGGTAAACTCAAATCGATTTCAGTAGCAATAACTTCAAAGATACGCTCTATACCTGTGTAAATTCCATGAAGATTAAGGGCAAGAGAATTCACTAAAGCTTCCTGATATATTGGATTTGAAATATTATTTAATTGTTCCATAAATATTTTTAACTGTTGAATAGCTTGGTAAATTTTATTTAGTTCTTGACTAATTCTTTCTTGGATTAATAACTTACTCATAATTCAATTCCTTGATTAATTGCCTTTAAAATATAAGGGCGTGCTTTTTGAATCTCAACTAAATCTATTTCAAAGGTATGTCCAGAGTCTAAGTCAGCCATAGCTCTAAAATAATCCTTTTCAGAAAGATTAGTTACTGCTAAATCAATGTCAGAATGAGAAGTCATTTTCTCATGATCTAATAAGGAACCAAATAAGATAACTTTGGCAACTCCATACTTTTTTTTTAAGAGATAAGCACATTTTTTGGCAATATTTAATCCTTCTTCTTGCCGTTGCTTCATCTGTAATAAAAATTGTTCACGATTAGCTCTAGCGGTTAAAACTCTCTCAATAATTTCTTGTTTTTTATCTGGAGTTAAAGGTCTTGAAGGTCTGCTCATGGTATTATTCTTAGGGATTCAAGCCAAAAGGTTATTTCAGTCAAGTGATCTTATTGTATAAGAATCTGCCTTAATCCACGGTTTTTGTTGAAACATTTTAGTAGGGTATATTAGCATAGTATAATACACCAGAGATCATGACTTTGGTGTGTTACTGCATCATAGGAATTATAGTTTTTCTGTAATAAATTTAATTTACCTAACGCATCTTACTTAAATCTTTTATTAACAAACATTCTATGAATCGTTTTCTACGCGAAACTTGGGAATTATTTTATTGGTCAATGTTTTGTCCTTCCAAGCTTCAGCAGCGTATGAATGAATGGTGTCCTGCTGAAGAGAAAGACCGAAAAAGACCAGATACTACTTCTTTGGATATTCTTCTAGTGCATTGTAACTTTCGTTTTGTTGCTCAATATTTTCTATTATTACTTTGTCTCAATTTCCCTCTGATTATAAATATTTCTATCCAAGGTCAAGGAATAGATTGGTTACAGATACCTTTCGTCTTATTGGTAACTTATAGTGCTAGTGTTTGGTGTTTCCCCATTGGATTACCTATTCCCTTGATGTGGTTAATCTTTAATCTTCAACAGGATGAATCTTGGTTAAACAGATCAAACGGAGGACTGGATAGTTTGAGTTTTGGTCTAATAATGGTCGTTGTGTTTGCAACAACGATAGGAATAATGGGAACAGTGGCGAGTGTTTTGACTAAATTCATTATTACAAGAGTGCCGATAGTTTTAACTTGCCTCGTTGTCCTCGTTGTTATGGTGGGAGTGACAGTCGCAGTCACACCTGGGATGCTGGTTGGGTATGATACCTTGATAATGTGGGTTATGAGTTCACCTTTGCCCTTATTTATTTTAGTCTGTATCTTAGTTGCTTTCAGCCTTGCAGCAGCAAAGTTCCAATGGCCAGTCATCATTACAGCAGGAATTCTTAGCTTTGAGAAACTTGGTTTCAACTCCTTATTAACCATTCCCATCACATTAATCTTTTATTATCGACTCTTCCCAGACTATTTACTTTCAATACCCATTAGTCTCTTACCATCACTCCCTTTCCTTAAACGTTTTAGCCTCAAACCCCTACAAAATTTAAAACTGCTTCCCCCCTATACAACAGAGTTACTCTGGCTACCTTTACCCAATCACGATCGCATTTTAGCATCCGCTTTCCGTCAAGATATTTCAGCAGCAATGGAAACCTTTAAAAAAATGCAAGCCTTACCCTTACCAGGTTTCCAAAACACCATTAAACAAGCCTTACCCCAAATTATTCCCCATCAATTAACCACCGTCAAAAACTTGGCTGAACTGGTATCTATTACCAAACCAGAACATCCTTTATTACCCTTACTCGTTCCAACCTTCTATCAATCAGATAACGAACTAGAAAACGCCCCTTCACCAGAACTTTCACCCTATATTAAAGCAGAAATTTCTATCATCTTACCGCGCTTACAAGGGGTTGCCAGGGATGTTGAGGCAGCCCTTGAGGCAAGTAACGCAGCCTTACGAGAACGGGGTTTAGAGCGTGTTTTAGATAGATTAGCAAGGTTATCCGCACAACTGCCAGCACTGGGACTTAAACCCCCTGAGATTAAGCGTTGGCAACCTGTGATTACAAGATGGCAGCGAGTCATTGAACTAGAACTAGAAGAACAGCAAAAACAGTCCCAAGGAGAACAAATCAACCCCTTTCAGTTTGGCAACCCTGTGCGTTTAAATCGTGATTACTTATTTAAAGGTCGCCGCAAGTTCGCTGATAATATTGTACGCCGTATTCTTAATCGCGATCGCCCTACCCTCATTCTTTACGGTCCCCGTCGTTGTGGCAAAACTTCTTTTTTATATAACCTTCCCCGTATGTTTCCCAGTGACGTATTGCCTGTATTTCTGGATATGCAAAGCGCAGCTATTACCAGCAGTGAAGCGGATTTTTGTCAGGGTTTAGTCCGGGTTATGTATAAAGATAGCAAAAGTCAAGGAGTTTTGTTACCGACACCTCCAAAACGTAACCAGTTTAAAGAAAGTCCTTACACTGTGTTAGAAGACTGGTTAGACGAAGCATTGGAGAAACTAGAAGATAGACAACTATTACTCAATTTAGATGAATTTGAAAAGATTGGCACAGCTATTAATGAAGGACAAATAAGCTTAAAATTGTTTGATGAATTGCGGCATCTGATTCAACATTACGAACAATTAGGGTTTCTTTTTTCTGGTGTCAAAACCCTCGATGAAATAGGCCCCCACTGGAGTAGTTATTTTATCAGTGTGGTTCCCATTGAAATGCTTTATCTTGAACCAGAGGAAGCAAGAGAATTATTGTTAGATCCTGATCCAGAATTTACTTTGCGTTACGATAAAGGTATTGTGGAAGAAGTCTTGAAACTGACCCGTTGTCAACCCTATTTATTGCAACTTTTGGGGGCAGCAATGGTCACTCAAGCCAATCTTAATCACACCGATACTATTACCCCAGAACTATTAAAAGCTGCTATTGAAGAGGGTTTTATCAACGGTGAACCCTATTTTACGAATATTTGGACAGAGTTTACCGGTGAGTCAGAACCTGAAATATTAGCAGGACAAAATTTACTATTGAATTTAGCTAAAGGAGAACAACCGAATAACAATAGAGATGAGATCAGCGAAAAAGCTTTACAGTATATGTTAAGACATCACATTATTGAACAAATAGATAATCAATATGATTTTGAAATTCTCTTAGTTAAAATGTGGGTAAAACAAAGAGAAAACGCCTAGTTTAAATATTATTGAAGGTCGACCAATTATACTAAATCCCCTTGCCATACCCCCTTTTAACTTGCATAGCTTACAACTTGAAAACTCTCCTGCCTTCCACTCATGTTCCCCTCCTGGGAGAGGTTAGGGGTGGGTTACCCCCTGCCTCTTCTAGAAGATAAGATAGGTTTGAGAACCTGATTTAGTATTACAGGTTTATTGAAAGTTACTAAAAAGCCTAAAATTATTGTACATCCTACAAATTGAACTTATAGACTTTTTGATTGTTTAGCAAGCTTTTAATACGTGACGAGAGGGTATATTCTTTGCGTTAGGTTGTGGCGTTGCTTCAATCACTTGAGCTTCTACAATATAGCAGGAAATATTGATTTCTTTTATCATGTTCTCGGCTTGTTCTCTTGATAAACAAACATATAAAGGGTAATTTCCTAATTCATTCATAATTACATATCCTTTCATGAGTAATAATCCTTTTAGTTTTCAAGTTTGGAGTTAAATGTCAGGGAAGGAAATGAACAACAGGGCAGTGTTTTGATATGGTTAAAATTACTGAAAAAAATATATTTTAAAACACTATATATTGATTAAGTCACAAATTTTGAAAAACGACAACCTAAGTTTAAGGAGTTAAGTAATAATTTAATTAATAATGCGAGGTGAGCAAGTTAGGAGTTGATTAAAAGCTATCAAAAACCCTAAATTACCCACCCTACAAATTAAGCTAGAAATTAAGCTTCTTCGGCAGCTACAGGATAAACGCTGACTTTTCTGCGACTTTTGGTTTTATACTCAAAAGTAACAATCCCATCAATTAAAGAGAAGAGGGTATCATCTTTCCCCTTTCCCACGTTATTTCCTGGATGAACTTTGGTTCCTCGTTGACGAATGAGGATGTTACCAGCTTTGACTACTTGTCCACCGTAACGTTTAACCCCGAGTCGCTGGGCCCGAGAGTCCCGTCCGTTTCTCGTACTTCCTGTTCCTTTCTTGTGAGCCATAATCAGTTATCTCTCTTGTAATATAGGTCTATTGTAGAGTTATTCTCCCTCTGTGGTCTCTGGAGTCGTTTCCGGGGCAGTTTCTGGAGTTGTGTCTGAGGTAGTTTCTGCAATAACAGAACCGTTAACACTAATAGAATTAATCATTAAACGACTTAATTCTTGACGATGACCCCGTTTTTTACGGGTTTTCTTCTTGGGACGCATTTTATAAACGATAACCTTCCGTCCCCGTCTTTCTTCCATCACTGTTCCTTCTACCGTTGCGCCTTCAATAAAAGGCTGTCCAATGGTAATTTCATGGTCATTGTTGATCAATAATACTTTATCAATCACATAGGAACCGTCTTCGTTGGCAGTAAGACGATTGAGATCATAAAAACGGCCAGGTTCAACACGGAGTTGAGTGCCTCCAGCCTCAATAATAGCGTAGCTCATAATTTTATCCTTGTTGTAGTTGCCGTACAGGTAGCCCAAAGTTTCAACCTTTTATGATTGCTACTTTGTGCTTTTTAGCAATGTCATCACCTGATCCGAGCAGGGAATAAGACACACAATCTCTTATTGTAAAATATTTTAGTTAATTATGTCAATTTTGATGTTGATGGCCAAAATTAACGAAAATTGGAGATTGTAGAAAAGCCGATTGGAGATTGATTAAATCAACGATAAATCTAAAATCTAAAATCTACTTTTCCCTTGCCTCCTGTCTTTTAAGCAGGAGTCAATCTACAATCTGCAATCCTTTGACAAACAATCTAATTTATTAACTTTCATCCCCAAAATCAACAAAGACCATACCTGTGTTCTTATCGGTTAACCACTTGCGATACTTTGCGTAAATCTTAACCCCTGGAATAACTTCTTTGAACTCTTTGGGTTGCCTATATTCACTGGGAGGATGTTCTTCACGAATACCAATCACAGCTAGATAATGTCTATACCATTTTCTCATCACATTCATTAACTCCTCAAACTTGATATGAGAAATACCATGTCGATTGGATAAAGCAATATACTGAATCATTAAAGCGTAGGTTTCAGGGGTACTTTGTCGTTCGGAGAGGCCAATAATATCCCGTAATTTTTCAAAAACACTATAATTAACCCTAACTAATGAAAGTAATCCCTTAAAGTCTAATAAATCCCGTTTATCTAAACTTTGGATAATCTCAGAAATAACTCGCAAAATAGAATAATCGGCCAGTTGGTAGGCTTTGAAAAGGGACAATAATTTTAAGCCTAATTCATTATCCGATAATTCATCAAGATGTTTAGCGTAGCTTTGTAGGGCAATTGTCCCTTCTTCTGTTTTAATTTGAGGTAGAGAATCAGCCAATTTCATCTGAACTTGTTCTCGAAATGCTACTTTATCCTCGTGGTCTGATAATAGACTTTCCACAAACTTATAGAATTCTTGCTGTTTTATGCCACGAAATTGTAACTCTATTTGGTCAATGGAAATAAAACAATCTTTGGCATCAATGGCAACTTTCAGTAATTGTACACTATTATTCAGTCCTTGATACTCATTAATTCCTTTACTCAATAAATACTTCATTTTGACAAAGAATAAAAATTCTTGTTTGCCAAACTTCTCACTATCAATAACTTCTGCTGTTTTCGCAAAAACTCCAAGATCCATCATTTCCCGATTATGCAAAAATATTGCGCTTTCTGAGACTTCTGGTTTACCAAACTTTGCTAGTAATTCCTCCATAAGACTATCTTCCCCTATGACGGAACGATTCCACCAGGGAACCTTTTTATGGGATTCTACAGAAAGGGATGTCATGGGAGTATCAGGATTTTTATTCATCGGAGTTTTTCCTCTGGATTCGCGGATCAATTATAGGCTAGGATTAAGTATATAGTGAGTAGACTGGGGTGGCCATTAAGACACTGGATCAATTCCCAGGAGATGATTTGTTAAGTTACCTTAAATATGGCCATAGTGGAAACTACAGTGTTATCATTCCCATAAATTCCCAAAAAGTAACATCTTTTGCCAAACGAATCACAGTATTAGTTCGTTTTAGCTTATTTTTTTCCGCTTTTTTCTCATGAACAATTGTCTTCAGAAATTTGTTTAACAATCTGTTAATCTGTACTTAAATCCACTTACTCTTACAATAGGCAATGAATCAATTTGAATCCCTTCCCGTCATTAGTGTTGAGGAACTAGCAGAACGGTTAAAAGACCCTGATGGGTTACAATTGATAGATGTTAGAGAACCAGAAGAGGTGGCGATCGCTTTTATCGAAGGTTTTGAAGTATTATCTTTAAGTCAATCTCAACAATGGTCTTCAGACATTTCTCAGCGTTTTGATCCCCATAAAGAAACCTTTGTTCTCTGTCATCATGGAATGCGATCTGCGCAAATGTGTCTTTGGTTAATCAACAACGGTTTTACCAATGTTAAAAACATAACGGGAGGTATTGCTGCATACTCTACTAGGGTTGATAGTAAAATTCCTCAATATTAATGACTCAATACTGCTTTAATATTAACATCCATTTTATCAAGTCTTAGAATGAAAGTGAACACTTTATTAAGTCAACGTCATCAAGACATTTTACGGGCTACAGTACAACATTATATCGCTACTGCTGAACCCGTTGGCTCAAAAACTTTAGTAACAGAATACGATTTTAGTGTTAGTTCTGCCACCATTCGTAACACTTTAGGAAAATTGGAAAAAGCGGGGTTTTTGTATCAACCTCATACCTCAGCAGGTCGTATTCCTTCTGATTTTGGTTATCGAATTTATGTCGATAATTTAATAACGCTTAATCAAACAAGTGCTAAACAAATCAAACAAAATCTTAGTAAAAAATTAAAACAAAAAACCTATAATTTTGAAACCGCTTTACAACGAGCAACTCAAATTTTAGCCAACTTGAGTGGTTATATTGCTTTAATTACTTTACCCCAAACTTCTCCTCATCAACTACGTCATCTTCAATTAATACCCATTTCAGCCAAACAAGCGATGTTATTAGTTGTTACTGATAGCTATCAAACTCAATCTATTGTTGTTGATATTCCGGCTACTTTAGTGATAGATAATGAAGAAAATAAAGATTGGTTAGAAGAAGAATTACATATTTTATCCAATTTTTTAAATAGTGAATTAAAAGGCAAATCTTTATTAGAATTAAATAATTTAGACTGGGAAAAAATAGACCAAAATTTTATCAATTATGCAGACTTTTTGAAAGGTTTACTCAAGCAGTTACAAACCTATTTAAAATCGTCTATTTCTACTCAAATGATGATTCATGGTGTGTCAGAAGTATTACGACAACCTGAATTTTCCCAATTACAACAGGTTCAAATGTTGTTACATCTATTAGAAGAAGAACAAGATAAACTCCTACCTTTAATTTTAGATATTCCTGAATCTGAATTATCAAATGGACGAGTTACCCTAAAAATTGGCACAGAAAACCCTTTAGAATCTATGCGTCCCTGTAGCTTAATTTCCGCTACTTATGGTCAAGGAGATGTCCCCATAGGGAGTGTTGGATTAATTGGACCAACTAGAATGTTATACGAAAATACCATCCCTTTAGTAGAGTCAACTGCTGATTATTTATCAGAAGCTTTAGCTGCCATTAATCAAGACTAAACTAACATAAAATTCATAAAATTCATTAAAATTATGTAAACTTGTCACGGTTTCACTTATGCTGTTATATTAGAATACTCATGAGTTTAAATCGAGGTAAAACCTTGCAAAAACTACTAAGTATTGCCAAAATTATCGATACAATCAACGAATGGATCGGAAAATTAACTTATTGGTTAGTTCTTGTTATGATTTTGGTTGGGGTTTGGAACGTTATCGGACGATATTTGGGAAGATTTATTGGACAGAATTTAACCTCTAATGCTTTCATTGAAGTGCAATGGTATTTGTTTGATATTGTCTTTCTATTGGGTGCTGCTTATACTCTTAAGCACGATGAACACGTTAGAGTTGATTTACTTTATAAAGATTGGTCACCAAAACGAAAAGCTTTAGCTAATTTTATCGGTGTTTTTATCTTTTTAATCCCTTTTTGTTTAATGATAATTTATTATTCTTGGGGCAATATTATTAATTCTTGGAAAATTTTAGAAATGTCTCCTGACCCCGGAGGACTTCCTCGTTATCCTATTAAGTCGATGATTATTGTTAGTTATATCTTACTTATTTTTCAAGGTATTGCTGAAGCTATTAAAAATTGGGCTATTTTTACAGGTAAATTAAATCCCCAGGAGGAACATCATGATCCTAGCGTATGATTGGTTAGGCCCTTTAATGTTTGTTGGGGCATTAATTCTACTTTCTTTTGGTTATCCTGTTGCCTTTTCTTTGGGTGGTGTTTCTATTATTTTTGCCGTTATTGGAGTAATTTTAGGAGCGTTTGATCCCATTTTTTTAAGTGCCTTACCTAGTCGAATTTTTGGGATCATGGGAAATTATACCCTCCTGGCGATTCCCTATTTTATATTTTTGGGTTCGATGCTAGAAAAGACAGGTATTGCCGAAAAATTACTGTTAACAATGGGAATTTTATTCGGTAGGTTGCGTGGTGGACTTGCTTTAGCAGTGGTTATTGTGGGGGCTTTATTAGCAGCAACTACGGGAGTTGTCGCAGCAACTGTGGTGGCTATGGGATTGATTTCTTTGCCAATTATGTTACGTTATGGTTATAACAAAGAATTGGCAGCAGGGGCGATCGTTGCGTCAGGAACTTTGGGACAATTAATCCCTCCAAGTATTGTTTTAGTGGTGTTAGCAGATCAACTAGGGATTCCTGTGGGTAGCTTATTTATTGGCTCAATTATTCCAGGGTTAATGATGGCTAGTGCCTTTTCTCTTCATGTTATTATTGTTTCTTTAATTCGCCCAGATGTTGCCCCTGCTTTGCCTCCAGAAGAACGAAATATTAGTAAGAAAGCATTAATAAAACAGGTCATTCAAGCGATGCTTCCCCCTTTATTATTGATTTTATTGGTGTTAGGAAGTATCTTTTTTGGTGTTGCTACTCCCACCGAAGCAGGTGCAGTGGGGGCTTTAGGAACCATGATTTTAGCTGCTTTTAATAAGGAATTAAATTGGCTAACTTTAAAACAGGTTTGTGATGCAACTTTACGCATCAGTACAATGGTTATTTTTATTCTCTTTGGCTCAACTGCTTTTAGTTTAGTTTTCCGAGGAGTTAATGGGGATCACTTTATGTTAGAAATTTTAACAAATTTACCAGGGGGACAATATGGATTTCTAGCGGTTAGTATGCTGACTGTGTTTATTTTGGGCTTTTTTATTGACTTCTTTGAAATCGCCTTTATTGTCATTCCTATTTTTAAACCTGTTGCCGAAACATTAGGGGTAGATTTGATGTGGTATGGTGTTATATTAGCTGCTAACTTACAAACTTCTTTCTTGACTCCTCCCTTTGGGTTTGCATTATTCTACCTGAGAGGAGTTGCACCACCAGAGTTAAAAACAGAAGATATTTATAGGGGTGCTATTCCTTTTATATTATTACAACTTTTAGTGTTGATGTTAATTATTATTTTTCCTTCTATTGTTAGTTTCTTACCTTCCTTAAGTTCAGCAAGAGGTTAAAATTATTTGATTCTAATGTTAGAAACAGAATAATTTATTAATTCCTGAAAAATATTCTCTCAATGTTGATCATTTTAAGTTGACAAATGAAGAAAAATATGCTTTAGATTAAAATTACATTAAGATTTGTAAGCATTAAGCAAATTTATTTAAGAAAGCGATCGCATTTTGATATAAGTAGAAACATGGGACAGTCTTGATTGCAGCTAGGACGCTACAAAGGCTGGAAACTGGAACCGGCTAGTTGCTGTTTATTTAGTAGGAGAAATATTAAATGATTAACCCATTAGTTTACGAAATTGGTCCGTTAGTGATTGTATCAGGTATTTTTGGTGTCACCTATGTACAGATGCGTAATAGTCGTTTAAAAAAAGAAGAAACTTTATTGGATAAACAAAAACAGTTAACCCAAGAAAAAGAAAATCTCACAGAAAAATTAGATCATCTTGATAGCATTAATCAAGAGTTAACAGATAAAAATGATCATTTACAGGAAAATTATGGTTACATCAAGGAAAAAGTAACAGTATTAGAAAGCAATATCAATGAATTAGGTAAAGAAAAAAATAATTTATCAAAAATACTTACACAGGAACAAAATAAAGTTATCGTATCTGAACAGAAAAATCAATCTTTATACCAAGAAAAAGAAGATTTGCAACTAACTTATAAAAAAGAGTTGACCCAGGTTTACCAAGAATTAGAAACTATCAAACAAGAAAACAATAAAACCCATAGTCAGTTACAGGAAGCAACTCAGAATAATAGTTCTTTAAACCAAGAATTAAAAATAGTTATAGCTAAACGAGAAGAATTAGAAAATAGTTTAACTCAACAACAAGAAACTGTAGCATCCTTAGAGAAGCAACTAGAAAGCGCATCTCAGAAAAAAAATAGTTTAGAAAAAGAACTACAACAGCAAATAAAAACTATTAGTGAAGAGAAACAATCTTTAGAAAATAGTTTAAACCAACAACAAGAAACTCTAGCATCCTTAGAAAAACAACTAGAAACTGCATCTCAGGAAAAAAATAATTTAGAAAAAGAACAATTAACTAAAAAGCAAGATAGTGAAACTATTTCAGAAGCTAAAATAGAAACTGAAGAAGAACAAGAAAGTGAAGAACAAGTAAAAAATGAACTTATTTTCAAGTCTAAAAAACTGGTAATTGTAGGAAGTTTAGATAGTATGAACCGAGAAAAAGCTAAATCTTTAGTGCAGCAAGTAGGAGGAACATTAACAAGTTCTCCAAGTTCTAAAACTAACTATGTTGTTGTTGGAAAAAACCCTGGAGATAAGCTTAAAAAAGCCAAAAAATTTGGTATTCCTCAACTATCAGAAACCCAGTTTCTAGAAGCATTAGCAGCAGCAGGAATCACAGAAATTGATCAAAAATAAACACATCACTTGTTGTCAAAACAGTAAAAATGATAGGCTAAAAAACAAAGCCTATCATTGAAAATATCTTAACAATAAGCTATGAGTGCTTGGCGCGATCGCCTGAACAAATTTACTGGAAAAACCCGTTATGTGGTTTGTCGCATCTTTGTGCATCTTGCAGGAGATGATATTGCCCCCTTATTAGGAGTCCTCAACCGCGCAGGAAGAAACGCCATCGACGCAGAAGGCGACTTAGAGGTGATTGGAGAAGGTTTAGTTGAAATTTGTCAAAATCTTCTACAAACGAGTCTCTACTGGCAATCTGCTGGGAATGAGGGGGACTTTTTTTGGCAAGAGGGAGAAGCCGGGGACTATGTTAACGAACTTTTCACCGACTCGGCCCAACGTTATCTAAGTGAAGTTCCCGACTCAGAAGAAGATGAAAACACCCCTTTATCCTTGCCAGTGACTCGTAACCTGGTGGTGATGATAACCGTAGCATTTACGGGGGAAGAACCAGACCTAGAAACTAATTTAGCCGATAGAGAAGCGTTAGAATATGGATTAAAAGCCTTAATTAACCTTCACTATAACCAACGACTAGAAGCCATACAAGTCCACTATTCTCCGGCACAGTTTGGCGACCAACTCACCAACGATCAACTATTAATCAACTTTTCTGAACTCATACCCCTATAATGCGTAAATTACTAGCTATTTTACTATCCATAACCCTGTGTTGCACTACAGTTGCTTGTAGTTCTTCACCCTCTGTTCAATCTTCTGCCCCTCGAAACAATAACACTACTATAATTCCTCCCAACCAAGTGAGTGAGGGGCGTTATCCAGTCCAACAAGCAGAATATGACGATGCTGATGGAACCTACAGTTTAATGCTGTTGAACACTCCAGCAGGAAAACCCCCCATTTATAAAACACAAAACTTACAAATGGCCAGGTTAACCCCCGAAGACATTGAAAAAGGGGAAACTACCTATCTAGAGGTGACAGAGGGTCAACCAGTAATGCACCTCACCGAAGATTTTAAAATAGAATACGTTCACAACGTCACTGAAACCCAAACTAACCCCCAAACAGGACAACCGCAAACCGTTGTTGTGCGTCGTGAGTCAAATTTTTGGACACCCTTTGCCGGTGCATTAGCCGGTCAAGCGTTGGGTAGTTTATTATTTAGCCCTCGATACTATGTTCCTCCCATGTACCAACCCGGAGGAGTGATGACCGGTTATGGTGGTTATGGCAATACTTTCACCCAAGCCAATCAAAGCTATCAAAGTAAGTATAATGCACCACCTCCAGCCGTAAAAAATCGTCAAACCTTACGCACCACAGGAAACCTAAACCGTTCTTCTTCTGGTTCCACTAGCACCCGTAAAAGACAGTCTCCTAATGCGAGTAAGTCTAGCGGTTCCGGGTTTGGTTCCAATCGTTTAAATAGTAACGGTAAGTCCCGACCTAACGTTCAAAGACGCTCAGGGTTTGGTAGTAGTGGTCGTTCTCGTTCTCGTGGTGTCAGACGCAGACGTTAAAAAAACTTATTCAATTTTAGAAGCGATCGCTTGATGAAAGGCGATCGTTTTTTTAGGTTATTCTATATTATCTGAGAAAGAATCCTTGTTTCCAACTTATATATTAGGTGATAATAGTGGCAAGTAAGAATTTCCTATGGAGATACAAAATATTGAATATTGAAAAATTTTATTCATTGTCAATCTCGAAAAAACTAGCTAGGATTTTTCCATTTATTTTCCTAGCTATCATCACTTGGATCGCGCATTTTTGGCATTTTGCCAGTTTTGGATTATATGAAGACGACCATCTTAGAGTGAGTACGGCTATGGGTATGGCAGGACGTCAAGTTTTAAATTTTGTCTTAAATAAATTTCTTAATCCTTCTAATGGAGGGCGTTTTCTACACGATGGTCTAATTTTTATTTTTTCATATTTGGGGGCTAAATTAGGGGGATTATACGTTACCTATTGGATTGGTTATCTCATAATTCTGATCAACGTATTTTTATTTTATACCTTACTAAGACGCTTATATAGTCAAACACTTTTTGCTCTTATGGGAGCTTTGGCTTTTTCTTTATTTCCTGCTGATTTAACCCAACCTTTTCTAACACATTTATTGGGAATCCAGCCATCTTTGACATTTCTTTTAATCGCTTTTCACTGTTATATTTCTTCTCACAAAAGTATATCCTATATATTAATTTTTGCTTCTTTACTTTGTTATGAAATATTCTATCCAGTTTTTTGGGCAGCACCACTTTTCAAAAACAAATGGGATTTAAAACTAAAAAAAGAGCTATTGAGGCACACTTTAGTCCTCATTTTTATCCTTGCTTTTATGGTCATTGTCCGTAAGTTAAGCGGTGAGTCCCGAGTTAGTAACTTAAATACTTTATGGGCAATCCGAACCATTATAGAACACATGGTTATGGGACCTATTATGACCATGTCTATGTTCCTGTATCGTCCTATTCAAACTTTGTTAGCATTAAATAAAGAACTCCTAGTGCTACTACCTATATGTTGGATAGGTATATCATGGTTTTTGTCTCGGCAAACCCTTTCTTTATTACAAGTCAAAACTGGTTTAGGTAATTCTTCTCAATATATATATTTAGAAATTCCTAAGTTTTTTAAAGATATAGGCAAGCTAACATTGCTTGGATTAATTTTACTACTTTTAGCCTATCCGTTGACACTTAATCCCAGTTATTCAGCGTTTTCAATTACTGGAAAACCTGCCCGTGTTCATACAGCAGCTATACTTGGAGCATCTATTTTATGTGCTTGTATAGGCTATATTCTTATGGAACTTGCAAATTCCTATAGAAAAAAACGTCTAGCTACTATAGGTTTAGCAGGATTTTTTACTTTACTCATCGGTTTTGGACTGATTGTACAGCAAGATTATAAGTTAAGTTGGAATTATCAAAGAGCGTTTTGGACTGATGTGATTAGGCTATGTCCAGATATGGATCAAGGAACTGTAATTCTTGTCGAGGGAGTTAATACGAATCGAAATTGGTTAGCTATCAGACCGTACTTTCCTGCTATGACAGCAGCACTTACAAAAATCTACAGATTTCCCTACAGAGAAAACTCACCCGAAATGTTTCTGTTAAAACCTAACTGGCAAACTAGCGTTGCATTGGACAAAGGAGTATTCCAGTTAGACAATTCCAACGTCAAACTAAGAGGTTTTAAAGCAAATCGAAAAGATTATTCCCTTGTAATTGATAGTTCTGATGTGATTTTACTAGAGAACGAAAATGGAAAGTTAGTTCGTCGAGTTGACCCTCTGGTGATCAGTAATCAAGAGTTTAGTTTGAAAAACCCTAAAATGTCAAAATTACCACAATTATCAAAAGGAACTGTTTACAGATATCTCATTAATTCTACCAAAGAAAACTCCATTAACTATCTCAATTTACCTGCTAGAGATTTAAGAACACAACCCTAAATTGACGCTCTCCTCTCAGTGAGAAATTAGATAAAATTCTCACTCAGAAATCGTAATAACTGTCCCATTTTCTTGCAGCGAATCACTTAAACAAGTTAAAATTTGAACTAATTTTGTGGCAACTATTCCCGAAGAAAATTCACAAGCAGTGTTAGTTCTAACACTATCTAAAAAGCGATCGCAAACTTCTTTTAAGGGTTCCGCTTTTTCCACAGGAATCACCTGTTTTTGTTGTCCTTGAGGGATAAATTTTTCTCCCTCCTGTTGCACATAACCCTGTTGCAAAACCAGGGGTTCATCTGACAACATTTCATCAAAAATTAACGTCCCTTCACTGCCTACTACACACAAACGACGCTGTTTATCAGGATTACACCAACAAAGATGAATAGTTGCTTGAAATCCGCTAGGATAATATAAAGTTACCCAAACCATGTCCCCTAAACCATCAGGAGACAAGGCAGTAGGGCGATCGCCTTGTAACCAAACTTGTCCTTGTGCTTGTACTCGCTCAGGATATTCACCCAACCAGTGATTAAAAATGCTAATATCGTGAATAGCAAGATCCCAAAGTGCGTCTACATCTTGGCGAATCGGTCCTAAATGGGTACGACTGGCATAACCATAGAGTAATTTTCCTAACTTTCTCTCTTCTACGGTAACTTTACCCTGATTAACAACCGAATTAAATAAATAGGTATGATCTATCATTAACTGTCGCTGTTGCTGTTGCGCTAAACGAGTTAATTCTAAACATTCCCCAGGATCAAGGGTCAACGGTTTTTCCGCTAAGACATGATACCCTAATTGTAAAGCGTCCTTAATTAAATCATAATGAGTTGAGGCCGGGGTAACAATCACCACAGCATCTAAGTCAACTTCTTGCTTGACAACTTTCCAATTTGATGTTAGCAAAATCGATTGGGGATCAAGAGAAAACTTGTTTTGAATAGCCTCTAAATTATCAGAAAAAGGATCAGCGATTGCCACCACTTCTGCTTGAGGATGGGCTAAAAAATTGCGCACTAAGTGGGTTCCCCAACGTCCAACCCCTAAAATAGCTAGTCGAGTTTTCAAAGATAGTTATTCCTGTTTCACAACTGATTTGTAGTTTACATCATTCTTTGGGATTATCTAGATAGACACGATTCGCAGGGGAAGAATTAGCCTGATTTGAAGAGTAATAGGCAATGACCAAAATTGGTACTATAAGCGTTACTATCGCGATCGCTATTCCCATAATGTGAGTCCACCTATGGGCAGGAGGTTCGGTGACCTTCCCTGACGAGCTACTAGATTCCATAAAATGATGATTCTGATAATAATATTTCTCTCTTTCATTGTACTGATTTTTTTTAGAGATTGACAGGGGAATATTACAGATTAGCAACAAAAAACCGCCACTGAAGCGTAGGCGGTTGCAGTGACATACTTCTGCTGTTAGGCGAGAAGTTTCCTGGGCTGAACTTGCCATCACTGGTCTTAATTATTCATGTCTCCCAAGGCGTGAATTTCGGGATGCCCTCCCGTATAGTCCCATTCTACCACATCACGTCTATTAGGACGGGGTTTTATAGCCGTAACTAATTTAAAGGATTAAAATTTCTGCCGAAAAATAAAAAGAAGGGGTTTAATTTAATTAAACCCCTTCCTTGTTAACATCAGAATTAGTCCGGTTGCCCAAACTGTCTGCTATAAACCTCTTCTTCTTTTTCAGTTTCAATGACGAGGTTAGAACGAGGAGAGGAAACGCATAATAAAGCATAACCTTCCCCTTGTAACTCAGGACTTAAACCCATACCATCACTTTGTTCGACTTCTCCTTCTAAGAGCTTTCCTGCACAGGTTGTACAGACCCCTGCTTCACAGGATATGGGTAAATCTAGACCGGCTTTTCGAGCAACATCTAACACCTTTTGATCTTCGGTAACTTCAATGGTGTGAGTGTTTCCTTGATGACGAATTTCAACCGTATACGTATTGGACATATTTTCCGTAAAACTTGATCGGCTTTCCTTTATCTAATGTATCTTTATTCGGGTACTCTTGGCTATTGTTAAGAAATATGGCTAAATTTAAAGCTTGATTGCAATTTACTACACTTCTTGACATTTAGCTCCCATAGAGTGTTACGTTTGAGCAACGTCAAAATTATGAAAAGTATATGTATAAGAAAAATACAGACAAAGACTTTGTGAGTGCTGCTCTTACTGCTGGTTTAGGTGCGGGTATTGTCACCTCTTTTGCGGTCAACCAAGGACAAAATCCTTTACTAGCCTTAGGAATCACAGTTTTTGCCGCAGTCTGTGGGGTTATTTGTCATCAATTCGATTTGATTTAAAAAAAATTGCTTATTTTTGCTGGCCCTAACCGAATTTTATTCAAGTTGGGGTCTAAGAAATGACAGCAATACACTCAATTTCCACTAACACATCTTTAGGCAGACGAGAAACTTCTACACAAGCTCGTGCTGGTGCAGTTTCTGGGTTAAAATATTGTGCATAAACTCCATTCATGGGGGTAAAATTGGCTAAGTTACTCAAAAATACAGTGGTTTTAACCACATTTTGCCAGTTTGCCCCTGCTGCTTCCAAAATAGCTTCGATATTTTTCATAACTTGTTGGGTTTGTTCACTAATATCATTTTCCCCAACCACTTCCCCTGTTTCGGGGTGCAAAGGAATTTGTCCAGCCAAAAATAATAACTTTCCGCTTGCTGCTATGGCCTGATTATAAGGTCCCACAGGGGAAGGAGCATTGTTGGTACGAATAATCTGAGAATTACTCATCAAAAAAAATTGTTTTTAAACTCCGCCCCTTGGGCAAGGGAAAGGACGGCTTGACAAAGTGCTGATTTTACAATGGATATAATCCCAAGAACCAGCCAACTTGTATTAGTCCCTGACCACAGCACAGCTAAGATGCCCTTTGTACAAGTGCTTAACCAATTAGGCTAGGGAAGTACCTGGAAGTCAGATGCCCAGCTGTGTCTCCAGTGTGGTATTCACCCAAAACGTGCCTAGATCAGTCTATTGACTCTCTCTGCCGTAAACGGACAGAGATTCTTGGTTCAGCGACATACCTTTAAACTACCTATCCTTACGGAAATGCCTAAACCAAATACCCGTAGAACACTACTAAATATCGAGCTTAACTTAGATAGTCCCAGAGGGCTTGTCTCCTCAAGCGTACTAGAATATGAGTCTAGAGTTCTCCTGCGCCCCAGGATACTTTACTGAGATTAGTTTACTTTTCTGGTTTCGCTACTCGTTAAAGCGCATAGGTTTTTAGAGAGGTTGTTCGCTCCTCTGTTATCAGTGTCGCTTTACGTCGTAATCAAGGGTAGTACCGACGAATCCTACCTGCACTGAGCTAACTTGGCTTATTATAGCATAATGCGGGACTGTGCGCCCTAAAGCGATGCAGCGCGGTCTTGGCGGTTCCCATCAAGGAGCGACTGCATCAAGACGGGCGGGGCTTGAACCCCTACTTTTTTGGTTAGCCCTCGCACTTTTACGGCGAGGTGGCTAAACTTTTACATTTTTACGGGCTTGGAGGGACTTGAACCCCCGACCTCGTGGTTCGTAGCCACGCGCTCTAATCCACTAAGCTACAAGCCCTTGTCTTTCTCAACGATTAATTATCATAGCACAACCTCCAAACATTTAGCAACACCTAACCCAAAAATAATTTTAATTTCCTTTGGAGGCCACAAGAACAACACCACAGACAATAAGTCCTAGACCAACAGCCTGATGGATGAAGATGTTTTCTTTGAATACAAAATAACCAAATAAGACAGAAAAGACATAGATAATAGAAGCAGAAGGGCCGGCTACACTAAGGTTGACACGAGTTAATAAAAGAATATAAGCGATCGCCCCTAACCCATAGCAAGCCAAACCTAATATTAGTTTTGGGGTCAAAAGAATATTAAGAATATGACTGACAGCATTACTTGCGTTCACCTTTCCTAATGAATTGGCTCCCATTTTCAGGAATAACTGTCCCATGGCGCTGGTTAGCACCGAAGCTAACAATAAACAAAACTCTTGAAAACCCATAATACTTCCTATAGAAATATATAGTTTATCATAATGTCTGGGATGAACTCATATATTAGACAGTTAGGGAGTTTTTCTTAATTATTCTATCTTGATTTTCTTACAGGTTTTTGTTTTCTAGAAGGAACTCCATTGGCAAAAACATATTATTGTAGTATATTTTGACTCTGGAACTATCATTTTCTCTAACTTTATTATCAGTATTTTTGCTTAATTTCTTTTCAATCTCCGTTAGTTCTCTAAACTGATTAGAGAACTAATGATCTTATTTTGGGCAAAATGAGAATTGCTGGATGTAGAGAAAACGGCTTGGGTGATATTGCCCAGTTTGAGTGAGTTACTCAGTTGGCTTCGTGAGCAATAAAATGTGTGAGTTGATTTTATTTTCTGTAGAAAAAGCTCCCTCGTTAAGCGCCTAAGTCGCTATAACGGGGGAGTGTCAAGGGCGAGTAAGAGTTTACTTAAAGCCCACTGCAGCTTGCCAAACGAAGGCTAAAGCCAAGAAAAATACAGGAATAACTGGTAATACGTCTACCAGGGGATCGAAAATTTGATAAGCTTCGGGTAATTTTGCTAAAAGGAATACAGCTTCCATCTGGTTATCTACCTTCCAAATTCTTTTATATTATGGATTACACAACATCCTATCATAAACAGAGTAATTTCAAATAACTACAGAGAAGTATCTTCCCACACCCCCCACACTCCCCCATCTTCCCACACTCCCCCCTGTCTAAAATTACTCATCCTCTTGTTTGGGTAGGGGTTCAAAGACAGGACAATAACCCTCTTGTGTCACCTTAAACCCATAAAGAGGGGATTGAGAATTCCAACAACGTTGACCCCGATAATGACAACAAGTTGAACAACAATCTAAATCATTAAATACCAGATCGCTTTTACTTTGGTTGAGCAACTCCCGTTGAGAAATACCTCGCAAAACCAACTCATCCCCTTGCCAACGAGCTTCAACAAGTCCCGTATCAGCAAAATAACGCCAGTGAGGATCATTAACAATGTTGTGGGGAAAAGTCAGAGTAATATTAGTTTCTAAATCATTTAATTCTCCCTCATAAACACCAGAAGCAGGAACTTCTGGTTGAATAAACTTATCCCCAATAGGCAGTTCTACTAAGCTTCCAGTGGATGGGAGATGAAGTTGATAACGATTTTGTAGCTCTTCCAAATTGGTTAAATCTCTTAAATTAACCGTTGAACCGTGAACAAAAATAATATGTTGCGGTCGTAAATTATGAATTAATTGAGTGGTATTGCGTCCATCGCTGTGTTCAGCCAAAACATAAGACTCGCTATGAATAGAAACCCGTTCCATCAAAGCCATAATTTCTGGTGATTCGAGAGTTTGTCCCTCATTAGGAGAAGCCGGGAATAAGACCACCCATAACCCAGATAATAAATAACCTTCGTCGTAAAGGGTGGTTAAATCATCCGTTAAGACAATGCAGGAACTTTGTCCAATTTTTCCCCGTTGTTGGGGGGTCAAACGACGTAAACGTGGACAGATACGCTCATCCCAAAAAAGAGGTTGATGCTTGGCGAAATTTTGTACCGATAAAGGAAATTCTGCAAGTAAATCTAAATAGCGATCGCAAGCGTTGGCCACATCTCCATCCACCCAAATATCCAAGTCTCGACCTGTAAATTGATGATGAGAACGCAATAATTTTAAAATTTCTTGTCCTAATCCCAAGCTAGGCACTGGCAAAACTACACTATAACCATGGGTCAAACACTCATGAATACGCTGCATGAGTTGTTTTTCTTGTTGACGACGGTGGGGATGGCGAATAGTCCCGTAAGAGCCTTCAATAATCAAAATATCAGGAGATAAACCCCGTAAAGCTTCGATAGAAAGTCCTTCGACCAATTGGAGATTAGATAAATAAAAGTCTCCTGTGTACAGTAATTTATAGGTTCGCTGGACAGTGCTATAATTCAAGAGAATGGACGCGGCCCCTGGTAAATGACCCGAGGGAAATAATTGTACCGTTAAATCATCAAATAACTGCAAAGGTTTTTCCCAGGATAACCCCTGACAAAAATTAGCGGTCTTGGGGGGATTTTTTTCAGGCCAATTGAGGGGCAGTAGGTGTTTGGTGACTTGACTAGCATAGATAGGCAAACTGGGGAAAGCTTCGTGAAGTGCTTTTAACCCTCTAGCATGATCACCGTGAGCATGACTACAAAAGACCGCATCCACTGGGGGTTGAGGTTGATTAACTAAAGGGGTGAGATCCCCTAGACCACAATCCAGTAAGATACGATAGGGGCCTAGTTGTACTTCTAGACAAACCCCTTGATCATCATGACCCACTCCGTAGGGTAAACAGGCCAGACGGGTTCGTGGATGCTCAGCTTTAGGAGAAATTTGACTCATAGACACTTAGTTTCAGCCCTTAAGAGGACTTAATTAGCATCAAAGATAACAAAGTCTTTTAATTGTATCGAATTTTCTTCCAATTATCGAAAAATTGCGTTTAACGCTGATCATTATCTTCTTCTCTCAATCGTAAATTAATCGCATCGGCACTGGCAGGAAACCCTTCTGCTAGGGCTAAAATTTCTAAGACATTGGCTAAATTTTTTAGGGCAGTGGGAGAATATTCGATGAGATGGGAGGGTTTGAGAAACGTTTCCACTCGTACCGAAGAGGCGTAACGAATTAAGCCAGAAGGTGGCAAAATTACGCCTCCATGACCTAAATAATCACCGATGGCTTTTGGGGTCATCTGGCCAATGAAAAGGCTACCCACAGACCGAATTTTCTCCACTACATCCCAAGGTTCACCTAGGGTTAAGACTAAATAATGAGGTCCAAATTGGTTGGTAAGATTAATTGCTTGTTCTAGGGAGTCTACTAGGGCAATTAAGCCATAATGGGCGATCGCTTTTTCGGATAAAATACCGTGGACGTTATCTTGTAATTTTTCTTGGACTTTGCTTTGAATTTTTTTGGCCAAACTTAAATCCGTTGTTAGCACAACTACTGCGCTACTGGGATCTTGTTCCACTTGGGCTAATAAGTCGGCTGCGATCTGGTTTGGGTTGGCAGTTCGATCTGCAATAATAAATAATTCTGAGGCATCTACGGGGGTATCGCTGTTGACAGTACCATAGACCATGCGTTTAGCTAAAATTACATCTAGTCCTCCGGTTCCTGTTATGACATCTACTTTGGGAATAGTTTGGGTTCCGTAGGCTAAAGCGGCAATAGCTTGGGCCCCTCCTAAGCGGTAAACTTGGTTAACTCCACTTACTTGTGCTGCGACTAAGATATCGGGGGGAACTTTGCCGGTTTCATCGGGGGGACTAACAAGGATAATTTCTGGGACTTTGGCAATTTTTGCGGGTAGGGTTTGCATCAACACTCGACTGATGGGGGAACCCTGATCCCAGTCCACATAAATACCGGCGCGTTGGACAGGAGTGTAACGTTTGCCAATTACTACGTCGTCGTCTTCAAATTTTACCCAAGGTTTGGGCAGTTGTTGTCCATAGAAGCTTTCTAGTTTTTGACTGATGGTTTGGATAGCATCGAGTAATTCTTTGGAAATTTTTTGATAAGCTGCGTCTAAGTCGGAACCGCTAACCTTGAGATTGGTAGGAGTTGTGAGTGTTTCAAATGGTGCAAATAGTCCTTGATCTCCTTGGTGTTTAATCCTCTCAAGAATTTCTGCCACAGCAACTTCTTTTGCTTGAATCTCGTCTCGATAGGGGCGATCGCTGATTCTTTGCAATTCTGTATTTATCTCAGCTGACTGGGTGATGATTCGCAGCATGGAGTTTTATCACTTTGCTAGAGTCGCACTTGCGAGAATAAACAATCTTTTTCTACTCACACTCGATCTAGAAATTTGCTTCTAACCTTGGAGAGACTATTGTTAATCCGTTCCTTATCTAGCTTACCTTGTATTTTTGAAATTGTAGTCAATTGCTATATCAGATAAGACAAGGTGGGACATGGCCCACCTCATGAGTTTAATAATAGTTACCAACTTTTCGGCGATGAATAGCGGTTAAACCATCGGGGTTAGAGACTCGTCCATTGGTTACTTTGCTATAAACGATCCAATGATCACTACATTCCATACGACTGACAACTTCGCATTCCAAATAGGCTAAAGCATCGACTAAAATAGGTGATCCGTTGTTAGCTGTTTGAACATTTACTCCTTCAAAGCGATCGGCCCCGGGGGGAAATCTTTTGAGGAAATGCTTCATCAGAGGTTGATATTTGCCTTCTTCGAGGATGTTTAAAACAAAGCTATCTCCCACCTGCATTAAGGACTCGATCGCCCGATCTTTGGCTACAGCAACGGTAAACCCTGGGGGTTCAAAACTCGCTTGTGTTACCCAAGAGGCTAACATGGCCCCGTTGAGTTCTCCTTTGTTAGCGGTTAGGATATATAAACCGCTACTGATACGACCGATGGCTTTATCTAAGTCGCTATCTAAGGACTTCCGTTGCTTGACTTTACGATCTTGGGTTAAGCTTTGTCCTAAGTCTACTCCGGCTTCCTCACAGAGTTGATAAATGGCTTCTGTGGGGGTATCTTTAACCCGAATGGGGTTAAACCCTTTGCTTAAACCTGCTTCTCGAAATTTGATTAATAAGGGGTCAATGGGTTCGTCGTTGCCACCATAAGACTCGAACATACCAATATATTGCTTATTTTTGGCGGCGGCAAGAATGGTTCCGATGTTACTGGTGGTTTCGCTGCTGTGACTGCCTTCTAGGGGCGGCATCCCGATCACTAAACCGGTGGAACGACTGACTATCTCGTGGACATCTTGAGCATCAGCAGATTTTAGATCCACCATTTCCACAGCTACTCCGGCCTTAGTAATACCTTTAGCAATGGCTTGGGAGATGCGATCGCTGTACCCATAATCAGAAATATAAAAGACAGCAACGCTTTTATCGGCTTTGCTTTGTTCCTCGCTCCAGGTACGATACCGTTCTACCAATTCATGGACATTGTAGCGCAACAGTGGACCGTGACCATTGGCAACGGTGGCAATATTGCCTAATTTATCCATGCGTTTCATGGCAGAAAGAACGGATCTCGCGTTTGGACCCATTAAACATTCATAATAGAAATGATAGTCTGGGGCGATCTCGTCTAAATGTTCGTCATAAAGTAGATCGGAACAATAGTGCATCCCAAAGACATCACAGGTGAACAAGGTTTCTGTGCCTTTGTCGTAGGTTAAAATGGTGTCGGGCCAATGTAAATTGGGCGCGCTGACAAATTCTAAAACATGACCTTTTCCTAAGTCTAAGGATTGACCACTTTTGACTAAAATGCGTTCAAAAGGTTGATGGATGAAGTCTTCTAGAAACTGAATAGCTACTTTGGCTCCGACTATGGTTGCTTGGGGAGCTAGTTCTAAGATATCTTTAACCAAACCACTATGATCTGGTTCGGTGTGACTAATTACTAAATAATCGATGGTTTTGGGGTCAATTAGTCCTGTTAGGGTATCGATATATAGTTGACGGAATTTAGCGTGGGAAGTGTCTATTAAGGCGACTTTTTCACCCCGAATGATATAGGAGTTATAGGTGGTTCCATTTTGCAGTCCAAACTCGATATCAAAGCGATCGCGGTCCCAGTCTAAGGATCTGATAGTGGTGGTATTTTCAGCAATATCACCTGTTTGTATGCTTAAACGCTTTTCTGTTTTGATGGGAGTTGCAACCATATACCTCTCCGTATAATATTTTCATTATTTGTTTATATTGTGACACGCTTCTTTGATAATGTGACTTGAAATTACTTATGGAAAGGGTAAAATTTTTAAAATTTAATTTCTTTCCAAACTCCCTCAAACGGAAATATTTAAAACTCTGCCAACATCTTTGTCAAATGGGAAAAAATCGGTTAAAATCTGTTTAATTTTATATTTATATGAGAATTATGAGTGATATTGTTCTTGATGTATCTAATCTCCGTATTGAATTTCCTTTACAAGGAAAACCTAATAAAGTAGCAGTAAATAATGTTAATTTTCAACTCAAAAGAGGTGACATTTTAGGCATTGTTGGGGAGTCAGGATCGGGAAAATCTGTGACTTCTTTAGCTATTATGGGTTTAATTCAAAATCCTGGCAAAATTGCTCAAGAAAGTAGTATTAAATATTATCAGTCTCCAGAAGATACGCTGGAATTAACGAGATTAGAATCATCACAATGGACAAAATATCGTGGTAAGGAAATTGCTATGATCTTTCAAGAACCTATGAGTGCTTTTAACCCTGTTTATACTATAGGTTATCAATTAACTGAAGCGATTAAACTGCATCAAAATGTAACTCAAGAAAATGCGAATCAAGAAGCAATTAATCTCTTAAAAAGTGTCAGAGTTTTAAAGCAAACCTGTCCCGATAAACAAGCAACAGCTTATTTAAAAAGATATCCTCATGAACTATCTGGGGGACAATTACAACGGGTTATGATTGCCATGGCCATCTCTTGTAATCCTACTATTTTAATTGCTGATGAACCGACAACAGCTTTAGATGTAACGGTTCAAAAGGGAATTTTAGAGTTATTAAAAGGTCTTTGTCAAGATAAAAATATTGCCATGATTTTTATTTCCCATGATTTGGGAGTTATTAATGAAGTGGCTGATAATATCTTAGTTATGTATCAAGGGGAAGTGGTTGAAAAAGGAACAAAAGAACAACTACTTTATTCCCCTCAAGATCCCTACACAAAAGGATTATTAGCTTGTCGTCCTCCCCTCCATATCAAAGTGGATAAATTACCCACTATTGCTGATTTTTTGCAAGATAATAACGTCCCAGAATCATCTCAAGAAAGCGATTTAATTTATCAAATTATTCCTCATAATGAAATCGAAGCGAGAACAAAGGACGCACAAGAAAAGAAAGTTTTATTATCAGTAGAAAAGTTAAATGTTGAGTTCGGTAAATCAGGATTTTTGGGACTAAAATCCAATAAATTTACAGCAGTTAATAATATTAGTTTTGAAGTTTTTGCCGGAGAAACATTAGGATTAGTGGGAGAATCAGGCTGTGGAAAATCAACTTTAGCCAAGACAATTCTCAGACTAATTACAGCAGTAAATGGCAAAATATCCTTTGAAAAATACGAAATTTCCAAAAAATCTATGAGCAATAAATGGTTGCGAAACTTGAGAAAAAATATGCAAATTGTCTTCCAAAATCCCTATAATTCTCTCAACCCCAGATTAACAGTAGGACAAGCCATTGCTGAACCTATGATTATTCATCAAACCCAAACTAATAGTAAGCAAAGAAACGAGATTGTAGAAGCTTTATTAAACTTAGTAGGCTTAGATATAGACAGTTTCAATCGCTATCCTCACGAATTTTCTGGAGGACAAAGACAAAGAATTTGTATCGCCCGCGCTTTAGCATTAAATCCCCGTTTTTTAATTTGCGATGAATCAGTTTCTGCCTTAGATGTATCCGTACAAGCACAAGTCTTGAACCTGTTAAAAGACTTACAAAAAAAACTAAAACTTACCTGTATTTTTATCTCTCATGACTTAAGTGTTGTCCGGTTTATGAGCGATCGAATTATGGTAATGAATCAAGGTGAAATTGTGGAAATAGGAGACGCAGAACACATTATTAATAATCCCCAAGAAGACTATACTAAAAATCTCCTTAATTCCATTCCCCAATTCCCAGAATCCCTGGATTGGACTTCTGTTAAAAGATAAAAGAGTGGTGTGGTGGCCACCCTTATACATAAGCTAAGGTTTCAATAATAAGGCCGGTAATCTGACAACTGCGGTAACTATTCCCCCGATAACGGCACTAATACCACCGACAATTAAGGGGAGGATAAGAGAACGAAACCCTTTTAAGTCTGATACTTCTTTAACTAGGGTATCCTGGGTTTTTTCTACTCTTTCTAACCGTTTTTCCATTCCCTTGAGTTCCGTTTCAACTGCTGTCAGCTTAACTTTAATGTCTCCTATCTCTTCTGATTGCTTGTCTAGCTTGTCCTCAATCCTTGTTAGGATGTCTGCTAGATCATACCTAACTGTAACTGGTTCATTCATAGGTTAAACTTCTAAGTAGATATATTTTTGAGATGTCCCTTTGGTAGCTGCCAGGGGACTCCTTTTATTTTACCGAAATAATACCAGAGCATTAAAGCCATCCTCCCTTAGATAGTGCTTTGTTTGCCTGACTTCACTCCGTTACCCCTTCTAGGATAGGATGGAAAGAATCTAAAATTGTCTAATTGTATTAACAACTTATGTTTTTCAAATCTGCCTTATCTCGTATTCTAGCCTTAGTTTTAGTCGCGGTGGTTACTTTGACAGGGTGTGGTAATGATTCAGGTGTACTGTCTGGTAATTACAGCGAAGATACCTTAACCGTAATCGAAACCTTAACCACAGCGATCAATCTCTCCGATGACGCTGAAAATAAGCAAGAGATTCAATCTTTAGCCAAAGAACAGATTAATGACTATATTTCTCGCTATCGACGTAATGGTGAGTCCGGGGGACTTCGTTCTTTCACCACCATGCAAACGGCATTAAATTCTCTTGCAGGTTACTATACTTCTTATGGGAGTCGTCCCCTACCTGAAAAGTTGAAAAAACGCTTAAAACAAGAATTTAAGCAAGCAGAAGTGGCCATCAAACGAGGCATTTAAAATTTTTTTGCTTATAATGTTCAAAGGTTTGATTATTCAAACCTTTTTTTATTACTCTTTTATACAAGCTATGATTTCTAAACTTACTCTCTCTTTACTCACAAGTCTTATTTTAAGCAGTAGTATTGCCCCTGTTTTGGCTTCTGCTGATTCTCCTTTACTTGTATCACAAACCTCTAGTCAGAAACAATTAGATGAATTATTACGTCGAGGTAGAGATTATGTAGAAAAAAAAGACTATCAACGGGCGATCGCTATCTATCAACAAGCAGCCAGTTTAGACAATGATAACGCTAAAATCTTTTCAGGAATCGCTTATTTACACAGTCAACAGGGCAACTATTCAGCGGCAGTAAAATATTATCAAAAAGCCCTTTCTATTGATTCGAGTAACCCTAATTTTTATTATGCTTTAGGGGATAGTTTAGCTAATGTTGGAGATAATAATAATGCTGCTTCGGCCTATTATTATGCTATTCAACTAAACCCTAAATTCACTAAAAGTTATATTGGTTTAGGGGTAGTTTTACTACGTCAAGAAAATTATGAAGGGGCAGCAGAAGCTTACAAAAGAGTGATCGCCCTGGAACCTAATAACCCTGAAGCTTTTGCTATTATGGGATCGTCTCTATTACAACAAAAACAACTAGATGAAGCTTTACAATATTTAGGAAATGCGGTTCAACGCTTTCCCCGTGATGTGGATTTAAGATTATTATTAGCTACAACTTATTTACAACAAGGTCAATTAGAATTAGGAAAAGAACACTTAAAAAGAGCAGAAAGAGTCGATCCCAGAAATATTAAAGTTCAGTTAAAAATTGCCCGTATTTATGAAGTTCAAGATAATCTAGACGAAGCCCTTAGTATTTATCGTCGCATCTCATTTTTTAATAGAAAATTACCAGAAGCTTACGCAGGAGTTGGTAGAATTCAATTAGCACAAAAAGATTATTTAGGAGCAATTATTACTTATAAAGATTTAATCGAAGTTATACCCGATAATCCTGAACCTTATTACTATTTAGGAATGGCTTTTAAGGAAAGAGATAGAGCGGGGGAAGCTAAAAAAGCTCTGGAATATGCGAAAAAACTTTATCAAGAATACGATAATACAGAAGGAGTCAAAAAGGTTGATGAATTGTTAAAACAACTATAACAGGTATAATGATAGGTATAGCATTTTCATTGCCGAGATAAACCGTAACGCAGTCTTCCTGACTGTTGCTTACGATTTGTCTATGTAACTGTCTTAAATTGTTCATAATTTACTAGGAGTTATTATCATGGTAAAAACCCTTTCTACTATGCTACCTTTGGGTACAAAAGCCCCAGATTTTTCTTTAGAAGATGTGGTATCAGGAAATAAAATTTCTCTCCATACTTTTGCCGATAAAAAAGCTTTATTGGTGATGTTTATCTGTGTTCATTGTCCTTTCGTGAAACATCTTCAAGATGCCCTAGCAGCAATAGGAAAAGAATATGTAGATAAAGGTTTAGGTATTGTCGCTATTAGTTCTAATGATATCATTAAGCATCCTGATGATGCCCCCGAAAAAATGAAAGAAATGGCAGCAACATTAGGGTTTAATTTTCCTTTTTGTTACGATGAAAGTCAAGAAATTGCTAAGGCTTATACTGCTGCTTGTACCCCCGATTTTTTCTTATTTGATCACGACAATACCTTAGTTTATCGTGGACAATTTGATGATAGTCGTCCTGGAAATGATTTGCCTGTCACCGGAAAGGACTTAAAAGCAGCTATAGAAGAGGTTTTACTGGATAGAAAGGTTGATACTCAGCAAAAACCTAGTATTGGCTGTAACATCAAATGGATAGCCGGTAATGAACCCCCTTACTTTGGCGCGTAATCTTAACAACTGGGGAGAATTATCCATTGGGTGGCGCAATTGAATTGGATTTGTTAGATTTAGGGTGGTCATTGGGTATTATGGCTATTGCTGTGGCCTTGTCCAACTGGCAACGGTTAGACTTAGAAGGTCAACTTGTCTTAGCCACCGGGCGATCGCTGTTTCAACTTTTAGCAGTGGGTTATGTCATAGCTGCTATCTTTGAATTAAACCATCCTATCCCCGTTTTAGTCATTTTGGGGTTGATGTTGACCATTGCTACCCAAGTCACTCGTAACCGCATTTCTCAGAAGATTAAGGGACTGTTTCCTTTGGTTTGGGTGTCCTTATTGGTAAGTAGTGGTTTAACTCTCAGTTACGTCCTCGTTTTAATTATTCAACCGAATACTTGGTATTCTCCCCAGTATATAATACCATTAACGGGCATGATTCTAGGAAATTCTATGAATAGTGCTTCGTTATCGGGAGAACGTCTTCTTAATACTATTTCTCATAACCAACGTGAAGTAGAAACCTATTTATGTTTGGGGGCGACTCCTAAAGAAGCGATCGCTAGTTATCGAAAAGAAGCTATTCGAGTTAGTTTAATTCCTACGTTAAATCAAATGATGGTGGTAGGTATGGTTAGTTTACCGGGAATGTTTACGGGACAAGTATTAGCCGGAAATAACCCTTTAAACGCAGCTTCCTATCAAGTTTTAATTTTATTTATGATTATGTTGACCAATATTTTAACTGCTATTTTTGTGACAGAAGGGGTTTATCGTAGTTGTTTTAATGAACAAGCACAGTTGGTAATTAATAATTAATAGTTAATAGTTAATAGTTGATTTTGGAAACTTATTTTTTAGTATGAAACTTAAATCATTCTTATTAGTGATCTGAGTTAGATAGAAGGAAATTTATAGATAACTCATCAAAATCAGAAGTTTCAAACACTGATTATCTCATGGAAAAAACTCCAACTCCGAACTCCGAACTCCTAACTCCTAACTCCTAACACCGAACTCAGGTTACTTAGCATTTTCTATCTATATGAGTTATACTATATTTAGAATTGTGAGAGAGTGAAATTATGGTAAATATCTTAATAGTAATTGTTAGTTTATCTTTAATTATTTGGATTTATTTATTACTATTTAGAGGTGGTTTTTGGTTAAGTAATCAACGTATTAATAATAATCTTCAACCCTTAGATGAATATCCTTCTATTTGTGCCATCATTCCTGCTCGTAACGAAGCAGATGTTTTGCCTATTAGTTTAAAATCTTTGTTAAATCAAGAGTATTCTGGAGATTTTTCTATTATTTTAGTCGATGATCAAAGTGATGATAATACGGGAAATGTAGCCCAAGAAATTGCAAATATTTGTAAAAAGGATGGACAATTAAAAGTTATTTCTGGACAACCATTAGCAACCGGTTGGTCAGGAAAATTATGGGCAATGAAACAAGGAATTGAAGAAGCAAATAAGCTAGATAATAAGCCTGATTATTTACTATTAACCGATGCTGATATTGAACATCATAATAGCAATTTACAAGAATTAGTTAAGCAAGCAGAAACAGAAAAATTAGCCATGACTTCTCTAATGGTGAAGCTAAGATGTGACAGTTTTTGGGAACAGTTTTTAATCCCGGCTTTTGTCTTTTTCTTTGAAAAACTTTATCCCTTTTCTTGGGTTAATAACCCTCGTAATAAAATGGCAGCAGCAGCAGGAGGATGTATCTTAATTCGTCGCCAAATTTTAGAAGAAATTGGGGGAATAGAAGTAGTTAAACAAGCTTTAATTGATGATTGTTCTTTAGCAGCAGCAGTTAAGGCCAAATTACAAGAAGATAGAGAAAATATAGAGCAAGGAATTTGGTTAGGTTTAAGCGAAAAAACCTTGAGTTTGCGACCTTATGATAACTTAGATTCTATTTGGAATATGGTAGCAAGAACTGCTTATACACAGTTGAATTATTCTCCCCTATTACTAATAGGAACATTGTTAGGATTAACTATAGTTTATTTAGTCGCCCCTATTAGTTTAATAATCGGATTAATTATTAATAGTTCAGCTATAATTATTCTGGGTGGTATAACTTGGTTATTAATGACCATTTCTTATCTTCCCACTCTGAAATTATATCAATGTTCTGTTTTCTGGGGCTTAACCTTACCTCTGATTGGTCTTTTATATGGTCTAATGACCCTAGACTCTGCTTGGAGACATTGGCGCGGAAAAGGAGGGGGTTGGAAAGGACGAGTTTACGTCAATTCGTAAATTATTTTAACTTTTTCTAGCTTTTTCCGCTTTTTTCTTGTAGGTTAATCATTAGTATTCGTAGGGGCATAATAGTATTATGTCCTGATATATTCTTGCTTCTAATATATTATTACTAACTGTAAATATTGCGATGGTTGAACCAATCATTAATGCTATTAACAACGAAAATTATGAAGAAGCTTCTAAACTGCTTCAACAGCTACAGGAACAAGAATCAGATAACATTTGGATTCCATTTTATCAAGCCCGTTTAGCTGAAGCTAAAGGAGATTTCACCTTTGCTAATCAACGTTATCGAGAACTTTTACCTAATATCGTTAACCCTAAACTAATGATACAGATTCGTCAAGGGATTGAACGAATTAACCAACAGGAAATTGAACAACGTCAAACCGCTTTAGACCAAGCAATGGAAAAAAGCGGGGCCGAAGAAATGGGAATGTTAGTGCTTGAGGCCATTGCTAATGAGTCCAAGAAGGCAGCAGCCCAGAAATTTGGGGAAATTATGGGAATTGACGCTTACACGGCTAGATTACAACTCCCTAGTCGTTCCTGGAGATTATATCGTACTGGAGCAATCGGTAAGCTAAAATTTCAAGCAGAACAACTGCAACAAGCAGAAATTCCTTGTTTTACTGCCTTGGTTGGTCATGTCAATGCTTTAAAGGTGTACAACGTTCTTTATATCGAGTCCATTGAGTCCAAGGTTACTATGGTTTACGAACCGAAAAAAGGACAACGGGAGATTTTTACGTTTGACTTGTCGGAAGTGGGACAACAGGTACATGGTTTACTACCTATTTTTGAAGAATGTGTGGATGTTGGTTTAAAGGGTAAGTTAAAACGGAAAATAGAAGTTTTAGATTATGCAAAAATCTGTGATCTTCATCTACCTCAAAAGCAAACTATCATTCGTTTATGTGATCAACAATATCGTTTTTTAGAAGGAATGGCTTTTTCTGACCAACAAAAATCCCAAGATGGCCAAGCAACCATGAGAAAAAGTTGGCAACATATTATGGCTTTTCTCTCTGAAAAAATTACATCTCTTCCTACTTACTCCGAGTTTACACCTTTTGGAGAATCAGCTATTGATTTTCAGGAGTTACTCAGACTTATTAAACCCCATATTGGTCTATTACGTCGAGAAGAAACTCCTTGGGATGCTGCTTTTCATGTATACAGTAGTCTGGCTTTTACTAAAACATTTTCTTAAAAAATCAAAACCCTTTCAGACAAGATAAAAAGCTATGAATAATAATGAAAATAACCTCCAATTGAAACAATATATTGAACAAACTTCTATCATGATTGATTTACCTATTGACCCTGAATTTCTGCCAGGAGTTGTGGATAACTTGACAAAAATTTCTGAAATTGCTACTTTATTCACTGAATTTGAACTACCTGAAAATATTGAAGCTGCCCCTATTTTTAAACCGTGACTATTCTTTCTTTCGATGCTATTTCCCTCGCCCAAAAAGTCAAAAATCAAGAGATTACAGCTACGGAAGTTATCAAGCAATTTCTTGATAATATTGAACAGCGAAACCTCAGATTAAACTGTTTTACAACTATTCTTAAAGATCGGGCTTTTGAACAAGCAAAAAATATCGACGATAAAATAGCAAAAGGAGAAAATTCTGGACTTTTAACAGGGGTTCCTTTTGCAGTAAAAAATCTTTTTGATATTGAAGGTGTTATAACATTAGCTGGCTCAAAAATAAACAAAGAAAATTCACCAGCAACAGCAGATGCAACAGCAATTAAAAAATTAAAAGCAGCAGGGGCGATATTAGTTGGTGCTTTAAATATGGATGAATATGCCTATGGTTTTGTGACGGAAAATAGTCACTATGGGGCAACTCCTAACCCCCATGATTTAAGCAGAATTTCTGGTGGTTCTTCTGGGGGTTCTGCTGCTGCTGTTGCTGCTAGTTTAGTTCCCTTTTCTTTGGGATCAGATACAAATGGTTCGGTTAGAGTTCCTGCTGCTTTATGTGGTGTTTTGGGTTTAAAACCGACTTATGGGAGGTTATCGAGGGCCGGTACTGTTTTATTTTCTAATAGTTTAGATCATATCGGTGGCTTTACTCGAACTGTGAGAGATATGGCAGCTATTTTTGATGTTTTACAGGGTCAAGATCAATATGATCCTGTTTGTACTTCTTTGTCTCCTCAATTGTGTTTTGATAAGCTAGATGATGGTATTGAAGATTTGAAAATTGCTGTTGCAGGAAACTATTTTTTAGAAGGGGCAGAAGCAGAAGTATTAGAAGTGGTTGAAACCGTAAGCAAACTGTTAAATACTAAGGAAATAATTAGCATTCCCGAAGCACATCGGGCCAGGGCCGCAGCTTATATTATTACCGCTTCTGAAGGGTCTAACTTTCATTTAAAAAATTTGCGATCGCGTCCTCAAGATTTTGATCCAGCGACGAGAGATCGCTTTTTAGCAGGGGCGTTTATTCCGAATGCTTGGTATATACAAGCCCAAAGGTTTCGTCGTTGGTATCGAGATCAAGTTAAAGAAATTTTCCAAAAAGTTGATGTTATTATTGCCCCAACAACTCCTTGTGCTGCTACGACCTTAGGACAAGAAAAAATGACTATTAATGGAGAAGAAATATTAATTCGTCCCAACTTAGGCCGCTTTACTCAACCCTTATCTTTTATTGGCCTACCTGTGTTATCTTTTCCCATTTTAAGACCTAATAAGTTACCCTTGGGAATACAATTAATTGCTGCACCCTATCAAGAGTTAAAAATATTGCAAGTAGCAGCTTTTTTAGAAGAAAAAATATAGACAATTCATATTTTGTACAATTTGTCAATATAAAAACAAATGTATTTAAGTTCATTGTTAGTATATCTGCTCAAAACAGAAGAAAAAAGAGAGAACAAGAGACTATCGGTTAGAAGAGTTTAACGAGGTTATAATGGTTACAAACCCCTTTTTTAGAGCAAGACATACTATGCCTTGATTATCAGTCTTTACGATCATACCATAAAGCCGAAACTTCGTTGACTATTGAAAATTATTTTCATATTTTTCTTAAGGAAGATTTAATACTACTTTTAAACTATTAATAAATTTAAAAGTTATTAATAGGTTTAACTTATGTCCAACGACGGAAAGCAGATAAAACCTTGCCTAAATAGTCTTCACTCGGTCCATAATTAGCTGCTGTATCAAAGTAACGAATACCCAATTTTAAGGCTGCTTCAATCTGTGCGATCGCTTCTTTTTCTTGTCCATATTTAGATAAAGGAGTTTGTCCTGCACCCCCTAAACCTAAGATGGGAACAGACACTCCAGTATTGCCAAAGATACGTTCGGGTAAAGGTTCAAGAGGAGAAAACATAACTTCTTCAACAGTTTCGGATTGGTTGATGTTTTGACAAGCAACAGTCCCCAAGAGACTCATTCCTGCTAATAGAAAATTACGACGGGTTTTAAAAGAAATCATGGTCATTTATTAATAGATTTTAAGATGGAATCGGAGCCACTTAAATCTAATATAAGATGGAGATATAAGAGAGTTGCTCTTCAGAAGAGAAATATTAATATTTTTCTCTGTAAATGTTTGAGCGTTAGTCCCTTTAGTCGTGTTCAATGGTGGTAAAGATGAGCATGGGGAAGTTTATGAAGGCAGTTTTAGCAGGTTTAGGAACAGGTTTGTGTTTAATGAGCCTCATAGCAGCAGTAGATGATAAAGATCAGTGGTCATGGGAAGCTTTTGGTGTAGGAGTAGGTTTAGGTTTAGTTACATTCTCTATCGTGCAGGAAATAGAGGATAGAAGAACATACTGGCTTTTGTACCAAAGCGATAACAAGAGAATGAAAATGCTCAGTGACCATAAAAATCTTGAGTCGAGCTTGTTGCCAATTATCAAGGAAAATTTAGATAAAGAAAGAGAGGTTCTTAATGGTGATTCTGACTTTTGAATAACTTAAACGGAGGTGATAATAATGTTTCTCAAAAACAGGGAACAATCTAAGAATTTAAAAGTATGGATAGCAGGTATTGCAACAGGTATTTGTTTGATGAGCTTTGTAACAGTAAACAATATTGCTGAAACATATAAGACCTATATTGGTGAAAGAGATAGAACCAAGATTACTGAAACAGATAAGACCAAGATTACTGAAACAGATAACACCACGATTACTGAACCAGATACTACTGATACTAAGATTACTGAAACAGATAAGACCAAGATTACTGAAACAGATAACACCACCATTGCTGAACCAGATACTACTGATACTATTACTTATTGGTTGGTTCTGTCGCTTCAGATAGTCGAAATTGTTTCCGCAGGAGTTGGTGTCGGTTTTGGGGCAGCCTATCTAGCGCAAGACATAGAGGAAAGAAGAAAGTATAAACTTTTGTCCCAAAGCAATAGTAGGATTATCAGACTGCTGTGTCGTAAGAATGAACCAAAGCCTGACCTGAAGTTAAAGGAAACTCTTGAGAGTCAGTTAAAACATAATTTTGAAGAAGAAAATAAGCTTCTTAATGATGATTCTATTACTCATAGTTCAATTGAAGAATCGATGAATAAAAACTTTGAGTCAATGAAAGAGTTAATTTCCGACAATCAAAAATCTATAAATCACAACTCTCAGTTAATTTCCAACAGTCAAAAATCGATAAATGACAAGCTTGACAACATAAAGAACCTTCTTAAACATTCTCCTAAAGATGGTTCTAGACAACGTGGTAACTCATCATCATCTCAAGAAAAATCAATGGCCAACGGAAAAGCTTAATACTGATCAAGAAAGATTATTTATAATCAAAGGGATATCCTTAGACTACTTATACGTATGACCAACTCGGTTAACCCTGCCACTGGAAACCTTTGGGACTTAGACTGGTATCGTCCCCAACATCAACAAGATAGCGATACTTTAGAACAACTGGGATTTATTCCAGGATTAAAAGAAATACTCATGCTGCGTCAAGTGCATGGCTTAGAACATGGTACCGTTTGGGTACTCAGCGAAACGAGACAAGGATTACAAGATAACGAAAATTTGGGGGGTTTATCTACTCCCAATGGCTTCTATCTCTACGGAGAAGTTCAGCATTTAGACTTACAAAAAGCTGTCAGGAAAGCCTTACAACGGTTTCGGGCCGGAGTTTGGAATTTAGCTGTACATCCCCGTTGTGGTACCAATATGTCCGTCAATATGTTGTTAACCACCAGCTTTGCACTGGGAACTCATTTTTTATTGCCCAAGGGACCCATAGAACAAGCTTTAGGCTTACTATTGGCTACCTCCACCGCATCACAACTTTCCCCCGACTTGGGTATCTTGGCCCAAAAATATGTGACCACCGCTATTCCCTTCAATTTAGAACTGGTTCAAATTGCCCGAACCCGTGATTTTTCAGGACATCCAGCCTATTTTGTTGAACTGGCCTGGCGAGACTCGTAATAAAACTTAAACTTTTATAGTAGCAAGGTGTTGCGATCCAATAGTAGGCTTTTATAGATAAGGACTTTTTTCCTTCTCTTTGAATATTCATTTATAAAGGACAATACCTATGGTCAAGCGTGGAGACAAAGTTAGAATCAAACGTAAAGAGTCTTACTGGTACAACGACATCGGTACTGTGGCCACTGTCGATAAAGCTGGTATTCTCTATCCTGTTGTAGTTCGTTTTACTAAAGTCAATTACAACGGCTTTAGCGGTAGTGCAACTGGAGTTAATACCAACAACTTTGCAGAAGGCGAACTGGAAGTCGTTTCCTAAGTATTTTTAGGGTTAACTGGATCAATGCCAGAACTTCCTGAAGTCGAAACGGTTTGCCGAGGGTTAAATCAATTGACCTTTGGGCAAACCATTCTTGGTGGGGAAGTGTTGTTAGATCGCACACTTGCTTATCCTCCTTCTAGCCAAGAATTTTTAGACCAGATCCAAAATGCTACTTTTGACAAGTGGCAAAGAAGAGGCAAATATTTATTAGTTCCCCTACAAGAGAAGAAAGGATGGTTAGGGGTTCATCTCCGCATGACCGGTCAATTATTATGGGTCAAAGAAAACGAACCTTTGTCCCGTCATACCCGTTTACGTTTGTTTTGTAACCAGTCCCAAGAATTAAGATTTGTGGATATTCGCACCTTTGGTAAAGTGTGGTGGGTTCCCCCCAACCAACCCCCGGAAAACATCATCACAGGACTGCAAAAATTAGGTCCAGAACCCTTTTCAAAAGAATTTTCCATAGATTACTTCATTGACAGCTTAAAACGTCGTCAGCGCAATATTAAAACCATTCTCCTGGATCAAGCGATCGTTGCAGGGATGGGTAATATCTATGCCGATGAAGCTTTGTTTAAAAGCGGTATACTACCCACAACTCTAGGAAAAGACTTAACCCCTCAACAGGTGAAACGGTTACGAGGAGCAATGATAGAAGTTTTAAAAACAGCTATTGATCAGGGTGGGACAACCTTTAGTGATTTTAAAGGGGTTACGGGGATAAATGGTAACTATGGGGGTGTTGCTTGGGTTTATGGTCGTCATAAGCAACCCTGTCGGGTGTGTGGGACACCCATCGAAAAAATTAAATTAGGGGGACGATCGTCCCATTTTTGCCCTCAATGCCAACAGTAAGTGACATCCTCCCACGCACGCCACTACGTTTTGTGCGGGGAACCTCCCTAGCTCACGATAGGGCATTCCTGGTTATTCTCGTTGATACGAGGTTTCGCCACTTATCTAGAACACATTAGTACGAATGATGAGTACATCTCCCACTGTTGATTCCCTGACAGAACGACTAATCAGGCGTTTTCGTTTCCCAGAGTCCCTGGGTACTTTATCCGATTTATGCAATTTTTCTCGTATTTCCCAAGCTCTGGAGGTTCCGTCAATGACTACCTTTCACTCTCATCTTGGATGGATACATTCCAAGTTCGGCTACAATTCAGGTGCATACCTTACGGCCGCCTCTAGTCTATCACAAAAATTCTGTCCTGGCTCTCATCTGGAGATTTTCGTTCCTCAAGCAAGACCTGCTCTTGCGGAGGAAACCTCCGCAAGAGCAGGTCTTGCTCAATGGGGGATTTCTCGCCAGGGGGTTAACAATTAACAATTAACAATTAATAATTAATGATTTTGGAAGATTATGCGTCCAGGTTTTATTATTACGTTAAACTCTGATAAAAAGATCGATTTTCAATTATTTGGTATTGATCAATCTTTAATTAAAGTTGTGAATATTCCCAACCAATATACAGTTATCCTAATGGGAAAAATATATTATCAAGATAAAAAAGAGAACATATCAGATGCAGATATTATTTTAAACTTATTTAAAACAGGAAATATAGAAGAACTAAAGAACATAGAAGGAGAATTAATTTACACTATTATTGATTATCAACAAAAGAGGATTTTAGCTTATCGTGATCCCTTGGGAACTTATCCTATTTATTGGAGTTATTATCAACAAGAAATTATTTTAACGACTCATCTTAAAAAATTAGCTAATCTACAAAATTGTGTCATTAACAAAGACTTTTTAGCATCCTTTTTAACCTTTCCTTTTGCTTCTGTTGAACTAGCAAAAAAAGAAACCGTATTTAATAATATTTATCGTATTTTGCCAGGAGAATTATTAGAATGTACCTTGGAAAAATCTGTAAAAAAAATTTGGTCTTGGGATTGGAATAAAACCATAAATACTATACCTAATATTTCCCCCGAAGCAGCAGGTTTGCAGTTTAAAAATATTCTAGAGAAAGCAATTCAGGAACGAATAACAAATACTAATTTTGCAGCCCATTTATCAGGTGGTATGGATAGTTCTTCAATTGTATGTTTAGCTAGTAAATTAATTAAAAATCAGCCCTTAATAACTTTATCTCTTGTTTATAAACTGCCCAGTTTAATCAAGGAAACAGACTATATTCATCTTATTTTTGAAAAAAATCAAAACATTATTCCTAGTTTTGTCGATGGTGATCAAGTATTAGATTTTAATTGGTTTCAATATACAATCCCCGATCACGATGAACCCTATAGTGGTTTATTTCATTTTGCCTTAGAAAAAGCCATGATAAATGTTATTTCTGACCTCAAGATCGAGACAATTTTAACAGGAAATGGTGCAGAAATGTTAGTAGAAGGAAATCATTATTATTTAGCTGATTTAATGAGTCAGAGAAACTGGGTTAAACTATGGGAAAATGGCCGTCAATGGGCGATCGCTAAACGTCAAAGTGTGGGATCTGTTTTATGGGAATATGCGATCGCCCCCTTAACTCCTCCTTGGTTACGACAAGGAATACCCTTACTATTGCGACAGGGTTATGCTATCTGGCCTCATCTGCAAGAATATAGTATCCCTCCTTGGATCAATAAAGACTTTGCCCAAGAATATCAATTATGGCCTAAACTGTTAGAGTATATAGGTCAATTGAGTCAATATCCTGTCGAAGAAGCTTTTAATCGTTTAGGAAGACAAGCTGCAGTAGGAAATTGGGCCAATTGGTATCTGGCCAGTCCCCAAGGAATACAACTAAGTCATCCCTTTCTTGATAACCGTCTCATTAGCTATAGTTTCAGTCTTCCCAGAGAGATGAGAGAAGTCCCTGGAGTTGCTAAACCCTTGTTACAACAAGCGATGAAAGGTCTATTACCGGATGCGATTCGTACCAGACGCATTAAAGCTAATTTTAATGAGGTTTATGGGAAAGGGTTAAGGCAGAATTTAAACTCATTAATTGAAATGGTTAAACAGTCAAAAATTGATGATTTGGCTATCTTTGATAAATCTATATTAATTGATTGTTTGCAACAACAAGCAATGGGAGTAGGTAGTGTTTATAGTGGAAGACAAATTTCTACCTCTTTATCCCTTATTGTTTGGTATGATCAGCTTGATAATACAACAATAGATAATTAATAGTTATTATAAAGATATTTAAGTGTAGTTATAAATTTACTGATATTTCATAACAGGTTTAAACTGTTGACAATGAACAGGATCATCAGTAAGAACTATTCCTTCATATTCTACCCAAGCATGAACTTCAAAAGGATCATTAGTAACCCCAATTATTAAAGTAGCAGAAACCTGATAAAAACTGCGTAATAAATGATAACCAACTAAAGCTCTTTCCTTGCACATTATTGATAATAATGGGTTACTAGCTGATGCTATTTTTAATTTATCATCCAAGGTTTTTATTGTTTCTGAATCAATAGTATTTTCAACATAATTTTCATACCAAGTTTTCCATATTTTAATAGTTTCACTCCATCCCAAACAACGAAAACTTAACCAAATTAAAATCAATAATAAATGAATAGTGATAAAATTAGGTTCAGGTTGAGGATTAATTAAAGGACGAGTTAAACTAATAATTTTGTGTAAAATTTTTAATATCAAATTCTTAAAAGACTGCAATATTAATTGACTTTTTGATTTGTTTATGGTGGTGTTTGTGAGCAATTTTTTTTGAATAAGATTGTCCAATAATTCTGTTAAATCTTTGCCTATTTCTTCTTCTGTTGTATCGTAAACTTGACTAAGATTAGTAATGGTTGCTTCTAACCCCCTATCTAACACAGAGGATAACATAACTGTTGCCATGCGATCGAGGGCATAAAATTGACCCTGATTAAAGTCTAAAAGTTGCACAAAACCCTCCTGATTGTATAATATTACATCTTGGTTGAGTTGATAAGTATCATTTGTATTTTTATTTTTAATTTTCTTAAACATTTTTGATTTATTTTTGTTTATTATTGTTAAGTAAGATAACTATTTGTTAAAAAATGAATCAATTTGATTATATCATTTATTCACCTTTTTATTATGGAAGTATCAAGTATATTTTGCTTATTTAAAGTTCTCCGTAATCTCAAGAAAAAGCTTCATCGGCCGAATGTTATAGGTGAATATATATAAACAGTTAGTCTGATAGTTTTGTCTTGTTTCATAAAATGAACTACCCCAACTTTTGAGAAGTTGGGGTTTCTAAAGACCCCAAACTTTTCTTATGTTGTTGAGATTTTTGTCGCTTCATCTCCCCAAGTTGCTTC
>NZ_JASJEB010000123.1 GCF_030064895.1 Crocosphaera sp.
AGCTACAAACCTACCTTTTGCAGATAATTCTTTTACCCATGTTTGGAGTCAAGCCACAATTTATCATATTCAAGAACGGGAAAAAGCCTTACAAGAAATTCAGCGAGTTCTCCAAGAAGGGGGAACTTTTATTTTTGATGACTTGATCACACCGACTTCAGAAATTAGCCCATTAGGTCTTAAATATGTGTATGAAAGATTACTGTTTAAACCGAGTTTCAGCTTCGAGGGTTATGCCGATTTCTTGAGTCAATTAGGGTTATTAGTATCAGATAAAACTGAGTTAAGCGATCATCTCAACAAAAGCTATGAATTGTTATCAAAACTAGCTTTAGAAAAATATCCAGACTTAAGTGCGGCCTACAAAAAAATGTGTGAGGCTATTACTAAACGGGAGGTAGGATGGGCATTTTATCTATGTACAAAAGTTAGCGATCGCCTGGCTTGGATTTATGAAACCGACGATCAAGAAACCCTTCGCAATAAATATGATGCTTGGGCTACCATCTATGATAGTGAACTCGATGAACCCTATCGTTGTTCTCCCATTGAGTCTGCCCAAGCCTTAGCCCAAGTCTTACCCCAGAAAGACGCAACCATCCTCGATGCAGGTGCGGGGACAGGAATGGTGGGAGAAGCTCTGGCCGCTCTGGGATATACTCAAATTACTGGGGTTGATATTTCCGAGAAAATGCTGGAAATTGCTAAAAACAAGCAAGTTTACCAGAATCTATACCAAGGAAACTTGGGAGAGGACCTCACTTTTTTTGACAATGAAGGATTTGATGCTATTATCTCGGTGGGCGTGTTCACCTTTGGTCACGTCCATCCCCAGGCTTTAACTAAGCTATCGGGTTTATTAAAACCTCAAGGCTATTTTATCCTGACGGTGCGAAGCGACTATTACAACACCAATGAGTCCTTAAAACAGGTCTTAGATGGGTTGTCCTGGCGTTTAATTACCCAAAAGGAATTGAATATCTTTGAGAGCGAACCCGTGTGTGTTTTGGTTTGGCAAAAACCTTAACGGCTGCTATTTGGCAAAAATCATGGAAACAAAAGTTAACTACTATGAAGTTCCCTTGAAAAGACTGAACTCAGAAAATGCACAGGGTTTAGGGGTGGTTTTCCAGTCCTTAGACGAAGTGGAAATTGAGTTATGTCAGTGGCCAACCTTGGGCAAACGACCCATTGTATCTGGGAAGGGTTACGGGTCAGTCATCGAAGAAGACTTTACCGTCTATTGGCGAGGCTCTACCCAGTTTTCTGCCGGCCATCAAACTGCTCGCGGTGGGGCAACGGGGAAAATGCTCCTAGAACCCCAAACCCAGGAGAGAGCGGTGCTAGTGCATTGGCTCAGTGCGCATTTAGATGCTGGAGAAGCCTTTATTCCTAAAAATGGCCAACCGAGCATCTTCCTTTTAGCTCCTCCCAAAGAAGACGTCAGACCCGAAGATTTTGTTGCTCTCTATTCCGATGGTAGTTGTGGTATCGCTATGCATCCTGGAGTCTGGCATACCGCTCCGTTATCCCTGAGTCCAGAGGAAGTGGTTTATCGAAGAAAACAAGGCAGTATCTATGCAACAATAGATTGTCTGTTGTTGAAGGAGCAAAATATCCTACTTAAAATTCCCTTGAGACAACCGGAAGCTGTTCAAGCAACAGCAAAAGGATTTTAGATGTCAAAAATAGCAACTTTGAAAACAAAAAAAGGAGAATCTATGGCCACGATCAAACTAATGCACGCCAAGCTTCATCGAGTTCGTGTGACCGAAGCTAACCGTCACTATGTTGGCAGTGTCACCATTGACCAAGACTTGCTCAAACAAGTGGGAATTTTACCCTTAGAAGAAGTAGAAATCGTTAATATTGACAATGGAAATCGCTGGTCAACCTATGTATTGCCAGGAGAAGCGGGATCAGGACAAATTTGCCCCAATGGGGGTGGAGCTTTATTGTGTAAAGAGGGAGATATATTGATTATTTGGGCCAATGAAGAACGCGATCGCCTTGATGTTCTCCAGAATGGCCATGAAGCGCGGGTACTGATTGCCGATGAAAATAATAGCCCTCAAGAAGTTTTCTGCCAAACCTTAACCCCCAATGGGGAAACTGTGGAATATAACGGTTATCAAGCTATGGGCGACGAAGAAGCCATAAAAGCTAAGTTAGAAGGGATTTTGAAGGCTTAAAATCATCCCGAAAAGCCTGATTTATAGGTGGGCCAGTTGCCCACCTAACTCTGATGATTGAACGAATGCGCTTTCCTTCCCTAGTCTCAGCGTAGCGGACTAAAAAGGCCAAGAAAGGTAGCAAACGTAAAAAACAAAAGACAGGATTAAATCGTTCAATTCTTGATGTAGGAATTAGCAATTTAAAATCATTGATAAAAAGTAAAGTCAATGAAGCTGGTGGTTTTTATATCGAGGTTCCTACTTTGACCATTTCTGGAGATGATTCTGTTAACGAAGGTTCCCTTTATACTCTAACTTTGGGAGATGTAAATGACCCAGGAAATGATACAGTAACTAGCTACACTATTAACTGGGGTGATGGTAATATAGAAACGATTTTAGTTGAAAATCTCAACAATAATCGCACAGTAAATCATATTTATGAAGATGACAGTAACCCGACGATTATAGTTAGTTTGACAGATGAAGAAGGAACTTATAATAATGTGGCGAGTAAGTCTATAACTGTTAATAATATTGTTCCTACTTTAACCATTTCTGGAGATGATGCTATTAACGAAGGTTCGCTTTATACATTAACTTTAGGTGAGGTAAATGACCTAGGAAATGATGCAGTAACTAGCTACACTATTGACTGGGGTGATGGTAATATAGAAACTATTTTAGTTGGAGAACTTAATGAGAATCGCACTGTAACCTATACTTACGAAGATGACAGTAACCCAACAATTATAGTTAGTTTGACCGATGAAGATGGTACTTATAATAATGTGGCAAGTAAGTCTATAACAGTGAATAATATTGTTCCTATCAACAAAAATCGTTAACCTTTACTCCTGGACAAAACACTAAAACTATCAACATTCCTCTCCTTGAACCCCTAAGAGGTGATATTAATGGAGATGGTCAAGTTGACAGAACAGACTTTAGTTTATTATTAGCAACTCGTCGACAAGGGTACAATACTACTCAAAACATTACCAAAACATTCTCCCTTTCTTTAAGCAATGTTCAAGGTGCATCTCTAGTCAAGTCTTCTGGAGAAGTAACATTCTCTTATGACCCACGTGATTTGAATAATGATGGAAAAATCAGCTTGTTAGACATTAGATTATTAGGACAATTAATCTAATTGTTACTGGTTGAAGCAAAAATAATTGTTTCTAATGCGAACTATTTCTCAATCCCAAATCCGTTTTAAAGTAAGCGTAAATCTAGGTAAAACCGTTTCACCTGATAACGTCCTGGGATTTTCCAACACCTCAACTGCTTGGCCTATACGATAAATTTCCACCCGTTTATTGTGAGGATCAATTAACCATCCTAGTCTAGCCCCGTTTTCCATATACTCCTGCATCTTCTCACGCAGATCATTAAGACTGTCAGTCTCAGAGCGTAGTTCCAGTACAAAATCAGGACAAAGAGGTGCAAATCCTTTTCTTTGCTCAGGGGTCAAAGCGTCCCACCGTTCCTTCCGTATCCAAGATGCGTCCGGTGAGCGATTAGCCCCATTTGGTAACTCAAATCCTGTTGAGGAATCAAAGTATTCGCCAAGCTGCTCATTCGCTTCACCCCAAACGCCAAGTTGAGTGGCAATTTTCGCATTTCGTTTGCCTGATTCGCTACCTGTAGGTGGGTTCACAATAAGATGTCCGATTTTAGTACGTTCCAGTCTGAGATCACGATTGGCAGCAGCTAAAGCAGCAAACTGCTTTGGTGTTACGGTCAAAGCAATTTCATTGGGGATTTCAAGCAATAGGGATTTGGGTTGAAGAGGAGCAGGTATCATAGGAATTCACCTGACGGGATCTAAGTGACACTTCTATTCTACAAAACTCTATGTTTAGTTTTAAGAGTTCATTATAATTGATTCATATCTCTACTTCAAATCTAATAATCCCTGTTCTTTAAGTTTGGGATTAAAGCGTATTTTCATTGTATTTCCTCGTTGTTTTAAAGTTTCCTCAATATCAGCTTGGACTCTTCTAGAAACTATTTTTAATAGTTTAATTTGTGCTAATTCATCGCTATTTTTGTACGTTTCTTTTTCTTCTTCTGTCATATAAATTTTAGCGTCAATGGGTTGTGTCCATAGGTTCTGGTTTTCTTGATTATTGATGGATAAATCTCCATTCTCTTCAGTCCAGTTATTTTTTATTTCTTCTAAAATGGTTCGACTGGGACGGGTAATAATTTCAACTTTTAGCCAGTAACATTGCTGAGGTTGACGCACTAAATGTTGTTGTAAACTAGCATAAATATCACGGGAATACCCAATAAATCTTAATTGTTTATTCTCATCAAAAATGGCATAAACTCCGATTTTTTTCTCTAAGTTTTCGGAAATAACTCCATTTTCATCTAAGTAGGGTAAATAATTTAATGTGTTTAAACTAGGAATTTTAGTTTCAGTAATCATAGTTAATTCTCCAGACAATAATCAAGTAAAAGATAATTAAACCTCGTCGTTAACTACGGGGTTTAATGACACGATAAATAGCACAAAGACGACTGGGTTTAAAGATTTTCGCTTTGAACATAAAGTTAGGAGGAATATTAATAATAATATGCTCATCAGAATTATAATATTCCTCAAATTCCGCCGGCATTCCTTTTGGGGTTTGGGTACTGTAGGGAACGGGTTGAAATATTAATTCAGTAAATTCTATCGCTATTCCTTTATAGGATAATTGTTGAGAAATTTGTTTGAGAAATTCTGGATTTTTTAATGAGTTAAATAAGGTTTCTTTACTCTCTGGTATCAGGGTAAAATTAGTATCAAAATTTTCAATTATTTTTAGACCCATTATGATTTACATTTGGCTATATACTTGACTTTAGTTATCATACCTGAATGCCCTCAACCTTTTGCAAGCCCTAAAGCTATTTTTGTAATGAGACTTAACATTTAGGATTGGGATAAGACCCCGTCGTTAACGACGAGGTTTAAAAATATTTTAGGCGGGCAATTATTTTATATTTAATAATAGTTTTAAATGATTTGATAATTTGCCCACCACAGCATTTTAAACAATCAATTAACTATTTTGAGTTTCTTGGTAGGTAGGAAAATCAATATAACCTTCTGGCTCAAAAGAATACAAAACATTCGTATCAGCAGGGTCATTTAAAGACCAGTTATTAGCAAATCTTTCTACTAAGTCAGGGTTACTAATGAAAGGACGACCAAAGGCAATTAAGTCGGCATTTCCTGATTTAATTGTTTCATCTGCACTCTCTTTTGTATAACCACAATTTCCCATTAATAGCCCATTAAATACCTTTCTAAACTCGGATAATGTCATGGGTTCTCCCAATTCATGAAATCCGAACCCTAAACCATCTAAAAGATGAAGATACGCTAAATTATAACCATTCAATTGTTGGGCAACATAGATAAATAATTCTCTATATTCGGGAGACCCCATATCATTAAAAACACCATTAGGCGATAGTCTTACTCCTATTTTATTGGTAGGGAATACAGTAGCAACTGCTTCGATAATTTCTTGTAAAAAACGATAACGATTTTCAATACTTCCACCATATTTATCGGTTCTCTGGTTAGTTTTTGATTGTAAAAACTGATCAATTAAGTAACCATTAGCTGCATGAATTTCCACACCATCAAAACCAGCTTTTTTCGCCCTTTCAGAAGCCAAGCGATAATCTTCAACAATACGAGGTATTTCTTCGGTTTCTAAGGCGCGAGGAATTTCGTAAGGTTGTTTCCCAATAGGAGTATGAATATAGTCAGCATTGAGTTTAATAGCAGAAGCAGAAACGGGTAATTGATTATTTTCTTGAAAGCTACTATGGGATGCTCTTCCACAGTGCCAAAGTTGTAAAAAAATCGGGGTTTCTGTTTCATGAAGTGCTTGGGTTATTGGTTGCCAAGCTTCCATTTGTGCATCTGAATAAATGCCGGGACTATTTAACCAACCGCAACCTTGTGGAGAAATAACTGTTGCTTCAGTAATAATTAATCCTGCTGATTTTCTTTGGGTATAATATTGTTTCATGAGGTCATTAGGCATTCTTTCTTCTCCGGCCCTGGAACGGGTTAAAGGTGCCATAACTACTCGATTTTTTAGGGTAATATTACCGACTTGACAAGGACTCAATAATGTGTTTGATGCGGTCATTTTTTTCTTTAAATTAATGAATTAATTACCATCATAAATTTTAGCTCAAAATCTGTTGGTTTTATACAATTAAGGGACAATTAAATAATCGCCCCGATAACATAAATTAAATTTTTAGATAGTTTTCTAAACTAAATTTACCTGAACCAAAAGCAAGGATCATTAATAGTCCTCCCATTAATCCTAAGTTTTTAAAAAACGCGATTTCTTCTGCTGGTAAATTTCCATGAAAAATTAATGTAGCAGGGATTAAAAAGCCAATTAATAAACAAGCACCAATTTTAGATTTATATCCCAATAAAACGGAGAAACCTCCTAAGATTAAAACTAAAATAGTTGCCCATAGCAAAACTTCTGTTAAAGGTAATCCTTTGGAGGCCATATACGCTTGAGTTTGCGCTGGAGATAATAGTTTACTAACACCAGATTTAATAAAAATTGCCGACACAAATAAACGACCTAAAAGAGAAACATAACTTTGAAAAGTTGCTTGATTTAACATGGATAAATTACCAATATGTTGTATTTTATCTTTCATTTAAATTCTAACAACTTCTAATTAAATTGACAACATGGGCTGAAATTGAGGATTATTTATCCAGGTATTTACGACTTTTTGTAGAGAGGATGATAAGGAATTATAATAATGAGGATAGACGGGAAGACGGGGTACTAATTCCCATCCTTGAGACGCTAATAAATCAACCAAACCTTGATGAGATAAATGGGTATAGTCTGGGTTTACTTCATCTTTAGGACTTATTCCGCCTAAATCTCTGGTACCTGCTTCTAAACAGTCTAACAAACATCTGGGATCTGTGATTAAATTAGGAGGAATTTGTAGTGTAATAGAATTGGGTAAAATTTCTCTAGCTTTAGCAACCATTTTTGGTAACTTATGGATAGGAAAAGTTGATACTTCTAATGTTTGCTTGCTTCCTAGCTGATGAGGCTGTATAATAACCTCTTGGATATGATGCCATTTTTTGTGGATTTCTGCGATCACTTCTAATGTGTGCCAAGAATCTTCTTCTTTTTCCCCTATTCCTAAGAGAATACCTGTGGTGAAAGGAATTTTTAGTTGACCAGCCCATTCTAATTGTTGTAATCTTAATGAAGGTAATTTACTGGGGGAATGACGATGGACTGTTTCTAGTAGTTTTGGCGTGATTTGTTCTAGCATCAAACCCATAGACGCATTAACTTTTTTCAGGGTTTCCATTTCAGCAAAGCTTAAGATTCCGGCATTAGTATGGGGTAAAAAACCCATAGATAAAGCTAATTCACAGAGATTATAGATGTGTTGAAACCAAGCTTTTCTTCTGGGAGAATGGGGATGAACTTCACCACTTAAAATTAAAATTTCACAAACAGATTGATGTTGTAATTCTAGTAAGATACTTTGACTGTTTTCCACAGTTAACCAATTATCTTGATTAGGATCAACCCGAAAGTTACAATAGGTACAACGGTTAAAACATTCATAGGTGGGTACTAGGGTATAAGCTGGACTATAGGTAATTTGTTTTGTCATTTGTTTGTCTAATATCTAAATTAATAACAATTTTTCTCAATACTTTAGTATAATATACCTAGACTTAATGGCGTTTAGAGAGTTATTATTATCGTAACTTTTAAACTATCAAGAATGAGTAGCGAAACCTATTTTAATCATCCTATTTTCGGACTTCTTTATCGTGTTTGTCTCCTTGATGACGATCAAGAGTTGTTTACTACATTATACGCTCAACGGTTATTTTTTCTAGTTAAGATGATACCGAATAATACGGTTCTGGAACCGATTAGTCGTTCAGATGCTAGATTATTAGTGGAGAAACGTTTGCGTAATCTTCACCGTCTAGGACTCATACAAGAGTACAAAGACTTTCAAGCTATGTATAAACAAACTTTCCCTTAAATAATATGACAATTGCAGAAAATATTGATAAAATCTTGAGTAAAATTCCTTCTTCTGTTCGTTTGGTTGCTGTTAGTAAAAAAAAGTCAGTAACAGCAATTAAAGAAGCTTATAATTATGGTATTCGTGATTTTGCAGAAAGTCGCGTCCAAGAAGCACTTTTAAAGCAAGAAGAGTTACAAGAATATCAAGATATTTGCTGGCATTTTATCGGTCATATTCAAACAAATAAAGCTAAAAAAATACTAGAAAAATTTGATTATATTCATTCGGTTGATAGTCTAAAATTAGCAGAGTATTTAGATAAGTTAGCAGCTAAGAGTTCTATTTTTCCTCACGTTTGTCTACAGGTTAAACTATTACCTGATCTCAATAAGTATGGTTGGGAAATTATGGAACTTTGGCAAGATTTACCTAAATTAGAATCCTTAAACCATTTAAAAATTGAAGGATTAATGACCATTTTGCCTTTAGGATTATCTGAAAATGAATGTTTAGAGACTTTTGCGAAAACTAAGGAACTCGCTGTAACAATAACAGAAAAATCATCATTACAGTTAAAAGAATTATCTATGGGAATGTCTAATGATTATTTATTAGCAGTAGAAAAAGGTGCAACTATGATACGTTTAGGAACTATTATTTTTGGAGAAAGAAATTAGTTTATTTAATGCTTGAATGGGATGTTTTGCTTTCCATCCTGACAGTCTTTTCACTTGTGAACGACAGGAATATCCAGTGACTAAATAATAAGGTCTATCTTCAATATTTTCGGGTAAATGTTGTTGCCAACTACTTCTATAAATGTCTTTGGAATTATCATAATGCTCCCTTTCATGGCCGTACATTCCGGCCATTCCACAACAACCAACAGAGACTAAATTTAGACTAATTCCCATGTTTTTAAAAACCATTTGCCATTGCTTTTGTGAGTTAAAAACAAGGGACTTTTCATGACAATGTCCTAATAAATGATAAGGTTTAGTATGATTTATTTTTGGCAATATTTTATCTTGTTTAACTAAAAATTCTTGGATAAGTTGAACTTTCTTAAAAATGTTTTCATTCCTAGCAATTTTATCATATTCATCTCGATAAGTAAGAGTCATACTTGGTTCAATTCCAATCACAGGAATATCTAAATCTAAAACTGTTTTTAAGTGTTTTATATTTTGCTTCACTAAAGTTTTAAAAACCTTGATAAATCCTTTTAAATATAAAGGTTTTCCGTTGATAAAAAAGGGTAATATATAAACATTATAACCTAAATTTTTAAAGAATTTGTAAGTATCAACAACTAACTGTGATTCGTAGAAACTGGTAAACGCATCTTGTAATAAAATTATGCTATTTTTTCTTTCTTCTGTTGATAATTTTTTGATTTTTTCTAGATTCAATTCTATGGTTAATTCTTGTCGTAAAATGAGGGAACTTATAAGCGGAGGTTCAACTAATTTTACTCCTTTACCAATCAGTGATTTACTAAGAGGATTTTGCAGCAAATTATTAAACAAATTCGGTGCAAAAGATTGATAATAAGCTAATTGTTCTATGTTGGCCATCAAATAATCTCTGATAGGACGTAAATAACGACTATGATAACGTTCTAAAAATAGAGATTTTAAGCTAGGAATATCAACATGAATTGGACATTGACTAACACACCCTTTACAAGCAAGACATCCTTGCATCGCTTGATAAACATCATGGGAAAAATCTTCTTTTCCTTGCCATTTTTTTAAGGTGTGTAAAATTTTTCTAGGAATTGATAAATTATCTTTTTTAACCTCCAATTTTGACAGTAATCTTAACCATTCTCTTAATAACATTGCCCTTCCTTTTGGAGAGTGAATGCGATCACGGGTTTGTTTAGCAGAAGGACAAATAATTTCGTCAGGATTAAAGTTAAAACAAGCACCATTTCCATTACAATTAAAAGCTCCTTCATATTCCTTTCTAAACTGTTGAGATACTTGGCGATCAAACTGTCCCCTTAAGGTTGATTCTAGTTTAACAATTTCATCGGTACTGTTATAGGGTGTAACAATTTTTCCTGGGTTTAATTTATTATTAGGATCAAATGCTTGCTTAATTTTTCTTAAGTCTTGATACAGTTCTTCCCCAAAGAATAAAGGTGTGTATTCGCTACGAAAACCTTTACCGTGTTCTCCCCAAATAATCCCACCATATCTCCGAACTAAATTAACAACTTTATCCGATATTTCTCTAATCAATTTCTCATCTGTCGGCACTTTCATATCCAACGCCGGACGGACATGGAGACAACCTACATCCACATGACCAAAAATTGCATATTTAAGCTTATAACTGTTTAATAATGTTTTAAATTCACTGGCATAATTCGCTAAATTACTAGGAGAAACCGCAGTATCTTCTATAAAAGCAATAGGTTTTCGGTCACCTGGCATACTTCCTAATAAGGCTGCTCCTTTTTTTCTTAACAACCATAATTTCTTGATTTCGTCTAATTTATCAGTTTGATAATAGCCTAAAATGCCTGGGTTTTGTTTCTGTTGTAATTTTTCAATTAACGGACTTATTTGCTTTTCTATATCCTGATTATTATTGCCCATAAACTCAACTAAATTAATTGCTTGAGCTGAACCAATCAAGTTTTTAACCTCTTCAAAAATAGGATCATTTTTTGCTAATTCTAAAATTGTTTCATCCACTGTTTCGATAGCAACAGGAGCATAATTTAGTAACTGTGTAGCATTCTTTAAAGCAGCATCAAAATTTTGATAATGAATTGCTAATAATTTAGTATACTTAGGAATTTTGCTTAACTTTAATTTGGCCTCTGTAATAACACCTAATGTTCCTTCTGAACCGGCTAAAATTCGATTAATGTCAAAAAAATTTCTGGTTTCATCATAAACTTTAGCTAAGTTATAACCAGTCATAAATCTAGTTAATTTAGGGAATATTTTAGCAATCAATTCTGATTTTTTAGATACAATTGTATCTATTGTTTTATAAATGTCTCCTAATCTTCCTTCCTCTTGTTTTAAGCTGTTTAATCTTTCTACATTAACTTGAGAAGAATGTCCTAGAGTCCCATCAGATAGAACCCAATTTAATGCTAAAATATGATCACTTGTTTTCCCATAAATACGGGAACCTTTACCCGCAGCATCCGTATTAATCATCCCACCAATAGTTGCACGGTTACTGGGGGCAAGGGATGGGGCAAAAAAGAGATTGTGAGGGGCTAATATTTGGTTTAATTGGTCTAAAATAATACCAGGTTGCACCCTAACCCATTTTTCTTTTATATTCACTTCTAAGACTTGATTCATATACTTAGAACAGTCTATAATAATACTAGGAGAAAGTGACTGACCATTTGTGCCAGTTCCTCCCCCTCGAGGAGAAAAAGTAACCGATTTAAACTCAGTTTTATTAGCTAATTGAAAAATTTCTCTAATATCTTGAGTCGTACGAGGAAAAACAACTGCTTGGGGTAAAATTTGATAAATACTGTTATCAGTAGAAGCAATTAAACGGTTAGCCAAATCACCCTTAATATCTCCCGAAAAAGACGTTTTTTTTAAACTACGCAAAAAGTTAGCAATGGTTTTATGAATTGTTATTTCTGGTAATATTTTTGGAATCATTTTAATGAGTGATAGAACTACATATTATAGTTAGGAGAGTCCTGGTCATCTCGGAATTATAATTTAGGTTAGGAATGCGCGAATTTAGAATTAATGTTTTTTCATTGTTCATTATCCATTATTTAAAGAGATTACTCGTTACCTCGGAATGACAATTAAAGAGACAAAAATCCTACCAGAAAGTAATCGCCAAAACCACTACTTCAACACAGTTAAAAATATCTTTTGAAGAAACAGAAATATTAAAAATTATTTAATATTGCTGTTATGGCGATTAAATATAGTTCAAATCTGAAAGAAAATGTAAACTTAGTAAAAGTTGTCTCTTAATTAGTCTTAGAGATACTAGAAATATTTATACCTAAGACACGATATTTTTCCAACCCATTAACTTTTTACCCAGACGGAAAACAACGGCATTTCCTAACCCTAATGATTGAACCCCTTCAATCAAAGAAGGTTCCATATCTTTGAGAGAATCAAGTAAATGAGGACATTGGACAAAATCAAGGCAGATAACCGTTGAGTGATTCCAAGTTTCACGGAAAATTTGACATTGGGACGGGAGAAACCCGATATAGCTACGGAAGCGTTTAATGGCGGCTTTTTCTAGTTCGCTACTTGTACACTCGAAGGGTAGCTGTGAATTATTCATACAATCCTCAGATAATTTCAGGGAGATTTCCATACTTTTCTACGGTAACACTTTGGAAAGAGAAACATTGTGATTGTTTTAACTAATTTTTCTATTTGTTAAGATTTCAAAAGTATTTTAGGATACGGTAATTCAGGAACCTTCTTCTTGATTATTGAATAGGGGTTGAATTCCCTGATTTGGTATCCATTGAATTGCACCATCCTGCTGTATCCAGTACCATTGAAAGTTTTCTTTATTTAATTCTTTTTTAATAAAGTGGTGAAGAGAATTAGTAGAAATAATGACAACTTGGGGTTGATATTTTCTTAATAATTTTATCCAATCAGGTGAAAGTTTTTTTCCTGACCATAAAACAACATCGAGGGAGTGATTAAGATTAAGTGAAACCGATGGAGTTTCTTTTTTTTGTGCATCTATCCATAACCAGTATTTATCTTGTATTTGCCATTGTAGTATTCCTAATTCATGATCTATGGCTTTTATAATGGTTGATTCTTGTTCTACAGCTTGATGATTATTATTAAACTCTTTGTTATCCAACTCTTTGTTATCCAATAGATAATAAATATTATTGATTTTAATTTTATTTCTAATTATTGGTAAACCAAGTTTATCTTGATTATTAGCAATAATAACTCTGTCAATTTTGTTGATTCCTTGTTGAGATAAAAATGGTGAAATTTTGTATTTAATATCCTCTTCATTACCGATATTAATTAAAGTAACTCTGCCTCGATTTTGTATGACGATAATTGGTATTTCATTTCCTTTTAATACAGTAATTTTCAAAAAAGTAATATTTTTATAAATGATAGGAATAATAATCAAACTAATAATTACCAATGCCCCGATTTTCCAATATTTTTGTGATTTTTTATTTAGCCAAATTGTTAGCAAAATACTATAAATGATAACTAAAATAATCAAAGATATTTGTCCAACAGAAAAAGCACTAAGTTTTAATTGAGGTATTTGTTGAGCAGATTGTAATAAAATTTGCAGCGGCCAAAATAAAAATTTAGCTATGAATATTCCTAGATTAGGACTAATTAAGATAAAAATAGCACTAATAATTCCTCCAATAACTAATAACATAATCAAAGGAGTTGCCAAAATATTAAAAGGAATAATATAAAAACTAAAACTATGAAAAATATACATAATTAAAGGAGATGTCCAGATAGAAACAGCAACAGGCACCGCTATCATTCCAGCTAGTTTAGGCGGTAAAAAATCTAACTTTGTTTCAATCACAGGACTGGTTACTAATAAAGCAAAAGTTGCCAAAAAACTTAATTGAAACCCTAAGTCCCAGATCCATAATGGATTAATAAATAACAATAAAAATCCCGATACTAATAAAGCCCCTAAAGGATTAGTTTTTCTATCTAAAACTTGACCAATTAAAACAGAAAGTCCCATTAAAGTCGCCCGTAAAATAGAAGGTTTTATCCCAGTTAATCCCACATAAAACATTAAAATAATTACACCAATGATTAATTTTTTACTAGGAGATAAAGACTGAGTTATCCAAAAAATAATACCCAATAATAAAGCGACATGAAATCCTGACGCAGCTAAAACATGAGATAAACCAATATTAACAAATAAATCTCGAGTTTCTAGGGATAAATCAACCGCACTTCTCCCTAAAATCATGGAACTAATAACTAGGCCATTGTCCTTTCCTAAAGCATCCGTAAATCCGTTAATGATCCGATTTCTTATATTAGTCCATACCCACTGATTCTTGTCTCCTATAAAAACAATTTTTGCTCCTTTTAATCCTGCAAAAGAGCCTTTTTTTTCTAAATATTTTTTAAAGTTAAATGCACCTGGATTTTTGGGTGATCGCGGTTTATATAAATTCCCTTCAATGATCAAAGTTTGACCCCGAGAAATTAAAGTAACTTCCTGAGTTGGGAAAGTAACATATAATTTTCCTGTAACTGTTTTAAATGGGTCATTTTTGTCCTTAAAATTAACTTTTTGTGCTTGAAACCAAAACCTTTTACGATTATTATTTGTCGTTCTAGGTTCTGATAAAAGCTTTCCTAATACTTGAACCTGTTTCGGTCTAAAATTATCTTTAATCAAGTAACTAATATCAGTTGGTCTCGGAGAAGGGAGACGCAATTGAAAATAGATAACAGCGAAAAAAGCAACCAGAGAAACTAAAAACCAAAACCGTAATTGAGGACATCTTCGCCAACGATAATTTAAGAAAAAAAATAAACTAGGTGGAATAATACAAATTAAGGAAACAACTAAAGTCCATTGTTGCCAAGAAGGATTAGGATTAGGAAAATCCCACAATCCTGTTAGCAATAAACCCCCAACATAAGCTAAGATAAGAATAATATAACGCCAAGAATTCATGATAATTTTCTTATCCAATAAAATGAATAAATTAATAATTAACCAGCTTAAATGTGATCAGTGAATTAGAGATGATAAAAACCAGTAAAAAAAGGCTCAGTTGTGATAAGCTATAAAAAATTTTAACAAAACTCAGTCAAACAAGGCAATAATTGCCAAAATACGAGACAATATTAAAGTATAAAAAAAGAGCGATTATAAACAGATGAACCCTCCCACTACTTCAGAACTATCACTTTATCAACTAACCCAAAACAGCGACCCCGACTTAACCCCTGTAACTATCTCGGCCACTACCTTTCGGGAATGGGTTGATACTGCCGTTCAGTTTTTAATTGACCAAGAAATACAAGGGACAGTCTGGGCAAAATTACCACCCCATTCCCGTTGGTGGTCAACCCTAGAAACCTATTACCAAGAAGGAATTTCAGAGCAAATCTATCGTTGCAGCATTAGTCGTAGTGGTGGAAGCACAACCTCCCGTCATGGTTCTAGTGGCAGCTATTCATCTCAAGACGGTATAACCCCCATTGTACTCGAAACCAGTAGCCAACTCAGACGGGAGCATTTTTGTCTAATTCTCTCTCCTCAACTGTGTAGTCTAATTTTGGCACAAGAACAAATTACTGCCGAGGAAGACCCCCCATCAGGACTACTAGAACCAACTATTCTCAAAGTCATCTATAGTTTTAATCCTAACGTTATTGAAAAGGCATTAAGTACCATTAAACACCTAATTACCATAACAGACACTACTCCGGTGGAAGTTTTAGCTGATTCGATGTTACCTTTCCCTTTACCAAATCAAATCGATACCACCTTATTAACCAGGTTATGGTATCAATTTATGCCCCATATTTCTGCCGTTTCTCCTAACCGTCAGCAAGAAATATCTCAAACGTTTTCCACCAAAAGTTTCAGTTTAGGAGAGGAATTTCTTCAACCCCTAACCAGAGAATTGAGTACCCCTTTAACTAATATAAAAACTGCTCTTCAGTTGTTAGAATCTAAACAACATAAACGGGATATTAGACAAAGATATATTGACCTTTTAAAAAGAGAATGCGATCGTCAAAATACCTTACTTTTAGGATTACAAGAATTATTAGAACTTAATCAAAATTTAGAAGAATCTGAACCCACTGTTCACCTCGAAGAATTGGTTCCAGGAATTGTTAGTACCTATCAAGCGATCGCTGAAGAAAAAGGAATTAACTTAGGATATACTATCCCTCCTGGTTTCCCTGCTATTGCTTGTCCCAGTGGTTGGTTGAGACGCATTCTACAAAATATTATTCACAATAGTCTCAAATTTACTCCTGAAGGGGGACGCATTACCGTGCAAACGGACTTGAGATCAGAAGGGGTACAAATATCCGTGAGTGACACAGGAATGGGGATAGAAAGTAGCGATATTCCTAAACTTTTCGATAGTTTTTATCGGGGACGAAATAGCCTTAATTCATCGGTTGAAGGAGTGGGACTGGGATTAACTATTGTTAATTATCTAGTTGAACAATGTGGGGGAAAAATTGATATCATCTCTCAAGTAGGTAAAGGAACAATTGTTAAAGTAATCTTTCAAGAATCCACAGATTAAATTTCAGTTATCAGTGACCATTTATCAGTTAGAATAATAATAAATAATTGATTAATTGTTATTCTGAGTAACGAAGAATCTCTTTAGTTTCCTCACCACAACAACTAAACCTATAGCCATCGAAAAAACATAAATGAACCTAAAAGAACAAAGCAAAATTCTTAACCATCCGTCACTGGAATTGATCAGAAACCCAATTAAAATTTTATCTACTCTTTTAATTAGTTTAGCAATTTTATGGGAACTAGGAAATGTATACGCCAAACTCAATAACTGGGAAATATCTAGTAACCTAAACTGGATTTTTGTCTTAGATAGAATTGCTCTTATTAGTCATGCAATAGAAGGTATAATCGCAGCTTACTACGCTAGATTACAAAACAAAAATCCTCTACAGTATGGTATCTACATTTTTTTTACTGGAACTCCCGGTTTGCTAGAATTAAAAATAGGACAACAAGGAAGCGACTAAATGACCATTTTAACCTTACGATCAGTTAAAAAAGATTTCGGTATCAAAGAAATTTTAAAAGAGGCAACCTTTAGTTTAGAAGAAGGGGATAAAGTTGGTTTAATTGGTACTAATGGCTCAGGAAAATCCACCCTACTGAAAATTATAGCAGGATTGGAACCCATTGATGGAGGAGAACTATGGGTTAACTCTGGGACTAAAATTGTTTATCTACCCCAACAACCCAATTTAGACGAAAATCTAACTGTTTTAGAACAGGTTTTTGCTGACTGTGGGGAACAAATGGCATTAATTAAAGAGTACGAAGAAATCTCTCATAAATTAGCCCATAACCCCCAAGAAACTGATAGTTTAATGTCCCGTTTATCGGCAGTTACTCAAAAAATTGAAAGCTTAGACGCTTGGGCATTAGAAACCAACGCTAAAATTGTTTTAAGTCAATTAGGAATCGATAACTTTGAGGCAAAAATTGGCGATTTATCGGGAGGATATCGGAAAAGAATCGCCTTAGCGTCTGGATTATTATCAGAACCAGATGCCTTATTAATGGATGAACCTACCAACCATTTAGACGCTATGTCCGTAGAATGGTTACAAAGTTATTTAAACCGTTATTCTGGGGCATTATTATTAATTACCCATGATCGTTACTTCTTAGATAAAGTCACTAATCGTATCCTAGAAATTGATCGAGGTGACTTCTATGGTTATGCAGGAAATTACTCTTATTTTTTAGAAAAAAAAGCAGATGTAGAAGCCTCAGAAATTAGTAGTCAAAAGAAACGCGCAGGAGTATTAAGACGAGAATTAGAATGGTTAAAACGAGGACCAAAAGCCAGAAGTACCAAACAAAAAGCCCGTATTGATCGCATTCAAGATATGCAAAATAAAGAGTTTAGACAAACTCAAGGAAAAGTTGAAATTAGTACCGCTAGTCGTCGTATTGGTAAAAAAGTTATTGAACTAGAAAACATAAATAAAGCCTATAATAACCGTATTTTAATTGAAGATTTTACTTACATTTTTAGCCCTCAAGATAGGGTGGGAATTATTGGCAAAAATGGGGCCGGTAAGTCCACTTTAATGAATATTATCACAGGAAGAATTGACCCCGATTCAGGACAAGTAGATATTGGTCCAACCATTCATTTTGGTTATTTTGATCAGCACTCAGAAGATTTATTAGTTAATGAAGAACAGCGAGTTATTGATTATTTAAAAGACGTAGCCGAGTTAGTCAAAACGGCAGACGGTAGAGTTATTACTGCTTCTCAAATGTTAGAAAGATTCTTATTTCCTCCCAACCAACAATATGCACCAATTCATAAACTATCAGGAGGAGAAAAAAGAAGATTATTTCTATTACAAGTATTAATGAGTGCGCCCAATGTCTTAATATTAGACGAACCAACAAACGATTTAGATGTACAAACCTTAGCCGTTTTAGAGGAATATCTAGAAGAATTTAATGGCTGTGTTATTGTTGTTTCTCACGATCGCTACTTTTTAGACAGAACAGTTGACACTATTTTTGCCTTAGAAGAAGGAGGAAATATTAAACAATATCCTGGTAATTATTCAGTGTATCTAGACTATAAAAAAGCACAGGAAGAAAAAGAAAAAAATGAACAAAATAAAACAATTTCTCAAGATAATAAATCTTCAAAAACCATTAAAAATACTCAATCTAAACAGTCCAATAAACTCACATTTAAAGAAAAATATGAATATAAAGACCTAGAAGAAAATATACCCTTACTAGAAGCAGAAAAAGAAAAATTAGAAGCAGATTTATATAACAATCCTCCGACAGATTTTGCCCAAATGCAAACCCTAACTGAACGATTATCTAACTTAGTTGAAGAGATTGACACAGCGACAGAAAGATGGTTAGAATTAGCAGAAAAAGAGGGTTGACAAATAAGTTATTACTCATCTTGGAGATCATCAATAGCCGCAATAACGAAAGAAGCAGCAGGATGAGAAAGTAAAGAATCAAGTGCAGCAAGACTTCCTGCTTTGGCCGCACTAAGTAGTTTTTGGGTCAATGAAGAGTTCTGCTCAATCACATCGATAGCTTCGACTGCAAAAATTTTTTTCTCCTTCTTACTTTCACTAGGATAAGTTTCACTGAGTTGATCAAGAATCGTTTGAATTTGTTTAGCAGCTTCGGCAAGGTCTTGGGATGGTGCTTCGTTATATTGTTGTCCTATTGCTTGTGATTGATCATTAAGTGTGGTGTCAACCATCCCAACGGAGTCATTGAAAGTGTAGTTTTTAGTAGTGTTAGAAGCTTCAGGTTGATTAGTAGGATTAGACATATATTCTGCTTGTTGTAGATATACATTCTCAGCATTTATTATTGTAGTATCACCATTGCTAAGTTGTTCACTCGTTTGGAATGATTTCTTTTTATCTCGGTCTAATTCCTGTTGTAAGGCACTTTCAGCAATAGGTTTATTTTCTCTCAAATCTCGTTCAAAAGGTAAATTTACACCATCAATTAATCCACGAACATTGACCATTTCATAACTTAGCTGACATTCAACTTCCAATCGACCCCTATTTAACCGTCTATGCAAATCTTCCAAAGCATAAGCATAAGGTTCATCACTCCCATCACATAATGAGCAATTACAAGGCACTAGGGTTTTGTATTTTAGATATTCAAAAGAACGATGAATTTTCTCTAGTTCATAATTAACAACAGCTAATAGTTCTTTCTGGCGACTACCACTGATTCTTACCCTAATTTCCTTTTTATTATAATTTTCAATAACTTCAGCACGGGTTTGATTTTTCCATAGAACAACTCCACTTTTCCAAACTAATTGCTGCTTTTCAATCCAAGGATGTGTCTCAACAATGAAACGAGTTAAAATTCCTTTCGGCATGAAATCATATTCATAGCGTAAGATCAGATTATGAGAATTATCCCAGTGATATATTGGTGTATCCGAATTCAGTAGTTGTGGTGCGATATATTCTTGAGGACGGTTAGGGATAGGATAACAAAGCTTAAAACGCATCATTAATTGTAGTAATTCCTGTCTCATTGTTTCATATTGATTATCCTTCCAAATATCAGCTAAATCCCCTTGACTAAAACATCCTAAGTTGGCAAGAACAGCTTGATTATCTAATACTTGATAAACAGCAGTGGTTCCCCATTCAGGTTTGAGAATAATATAATGTTTGAGAGTTGGATCTTCTTGGAAATGGAGACAAATTCCTAGATCATGTAGATAACGACTCAACCTCAGCATATCTTGACGATCTCTTAGTTGATTGACTTGACAAAGTTGATAATATTCTTCCAGGGTTATATAGTTACGGGAATCATTTTCTAAAGCAGAACGAACTCTGACCCAAACTTTAGGTAAAGGAGAAGCATCACCAACATGAGGTAGATTAGTTATAGAAAATTCAATAGCTTTTTTAATCTCTTGTAAACCACGATTAGTAGCTAAATTAGTGGAAAAAACTTCTTTAAGATTAGGAAATTCAGAACGGAATTGAGGCGCATTAACTAAGCATTGACGGTCTTCTTTTTCATTTTTAATAATAAAAATCGGACTTTGACCACTGAGTAATTCAGCAACTTTAAGCCACCAATAAAAATTAGTATTTTCTTCACGAGTATCGGCAACTAACAGATAAAGAGAACGCTCAGTCAAGAAAAATTGATGAGTTTGATGATAGATTTCTTGTCCCCCAAAGTCCCAAATATTAACACGAAAGTCATGACCATTGGGGAGAGGTATTTTCCATTGAAGAACATCTATTCCTTCAGTAGACTTTTCCCGATCAACAAGCTCATAGTTTTCATCCAGAAGTTTTTTAGCTAAAGAAGTTTTTCCCGCGCCTCCTTGACCTATAATTAATAATTTAGCTTCATAAAGAGGTTCAGTTTCATTGGGATCTAGTATCCGAAAATAAAAATCAAGTATTTCTTTGACATCCCCAGGATCTTCCCATAATTCTTTTCCTCCTAAAATTTCAGGCGGAATAGGAACAGGATTATATCTTAAGTCTAATTGTTTGAGTTGTTTTAATTGTCCTATTTCTGCTGGTAAACTACTCAGTTGATTATCTGAGAGGTCAAGTTTTTGAAGAGTGGTTAATTGGACTATTCCTGCTGGTAAACTACTCAGTTGATTATATGAGAGGTCAAGTTTTTGAAGAGTGGTTAATTGGACTATTTCTGCTGGTAAACTACTCAGTTGATTATCTGAGAGGTCAAGTTTTTGAAGAGAGGTTAATTGTCCTACTTCTGCTGGTAAACTACTCAGTCTATTATATGAGAGGTAAAGTTCTTGAAGAGAGGTTAATTGTCCTACTTCTGCTGGTAAACTACTCAGTTTATTATCTGAGAGGTCAAGTTCTTGAAGAGAGGTTAATTGTCCTACTTCTGCTGGTAAACTACTCAGTTTATTATCTGAGAGGTCAAGTTTTTGAAGAGAGGTTAATTGTCCTACTTCTGCTGGTAAACTACTCAGTTTATTATCTGAGAGGTCAAATTTTTGAAGAGTGGTTAATTGGACTATTTCTGCTGGTAAACTACTCAGTTTATTATCTGAGAGGTAAAGTTCTTGAAGAGTGGTTAATTGTCCTATTTCTGCTGGTAAACTACTCAGTTTATTATATCTGAGGTCAAGTTTTTGAAGAGTGGTTAATTGTCCTATTTCTGCTGGTAAACTACTCAGTTTATTATATCTGAGGTCAAGTTTTTGAAGAGTGGTTAATTGTCCTATTTCTGCTGGTAAACTACTCAGTTGATTATATGAGAGGTTAAGTTGTTGAAGAGTGGTTAATTGGACTACTTCTGCTGGTAAACTACTCAGTTTATTAGATGAGAAGTTAAGTTTTTGAAAAGTGGTTAATTGGACTACTTCTGCTGGTAAACTACTCAGTTTATTCAATGAGAGGTCAAGTTGTTGAAGAGTGGTTAATTGTCCTATTTCTGCTGGTAAAGAAGTAAGATTATTACGTCCCCATTCTCTTGTTTCTTCATCCCATTTTCCCAAGATCAAAGTCTTGAGTTTAGTCAAGTTACCAATTTGTGGTGGTAACTCTCTTAACTCCAGTCCCGATAAGTCGAGTTCTTCCCACTCCTCTGTTGCTGCTTGCTCAATTAGACTCAGTAATTCGTTATTAGTCACAGTATCCTTCCCTGTTTTCTGGATTGCAGATTGTAGATTATCTCCACCACTGCTTTTTGTAGCAGATAATTAAATTCTAAACTCTTTGAACGGTATCGAGAAAAGGAAAAACGCAAGCAACTAAAGAAATCGGTTAAGGAGTTTCGCGTTGACAAAAAAGCATAGATGTGGTTGTGGAAGAAAAAGTATTAATTCACTTTGGGGAACGAAGTTCGTTTCCCAAAATAAATTTAGATGTAGTTCGATTTTTTGTGTTACAACGAATCCAATAGGGTTTCGATTCTTTTTTGTCGAGGATATATTCTTTTGCCATACTACAAGTCCATCTTGGATCTAAACAATAATTGGAACACCATTGCAGAAGCAACCACTCGGATTGACTTCAAAAGTTGTGATAGGAGTAAAAGTACCATTGACCCTAGTACCAACGGATAATTGAATTCTATCCCCCTCAATATTAAGTTCAGCAGCAGCCGACGATAAGCTATCCCCTCCAATCATCCGTAAATTTTTACCAAAGTCCATCAATGTTTCGTTAGAACTAATACGAAAAACGCGATCGCTAGGGACATCATCAGAAACAATCTCAAAATGTGGCCCATTAGCCGTTTTAACTTCAAAACGATCGCTTTTCGCTTTAACTGTAGTTCCAAACCCTATGCTTGCACCAGGCGATCGCAACATTGCCTCTTTAATGGTTAAAACAAGTTGTGAGCCTATATCTTGCTTACCACCAGGTGCGGACAAGGTGATCTCCTTCGGGGTCATTCGCTGGTACGTCCCTCCCCCTTTAGGGCAGCCGGCAGTTAAGTAAACTTCTTTCTGCTCTACCTTAATGCAGCTACCAGCATTACGCTTTCTGCCTGGGGATAACAACTCAATCATTTCTTGATCAATGACGACGGAACTACCCAACCCCCCACCAGCACCAGGGGCTTTGATCTCAACTTGCTTCGCATCCATCTTGACTGATGAGCCAATTCCTTTCTCGCCCCCTGGTGTTTGTAGTTTTAAATCCTCTTGAGTGACCTCAACTTTTGAACCCAGTCCGTGCTTCCCTAGTGGCCCTGCTAACACTATTTTCTTGCGATCGCCTTCTATCAAACCGCCATTATTGCCCCCTGTGGCAGACATCCTAAATCTGTCCTTATTGGCGAAGCTATTAGCTCCCTTGTAGCTAGGATTAATTTCGTCAATTAATTTGTTGAAATCCCCTGCTTTTTTCTCCCCAAAATTCCCATTCAGACTCCCAGTTATTTCTTTGATTAAGTTCGGAATAACCTCTTGCGAGACGTTGAGGATTAAAATGCTTATTTCCTGTCTCACGTTATCCATTAATACGTATTCAGGCTCTATTACCTTTGTCTCAAAATCACTGGTATCATAAAACTCTGAAATCACTTGGATATAAGATGGAATATTACTTAAATCAGGAACATCTACCACATCTTTTAAGCCGATCAAAGCCTGAATTAATAGCAATGTATCCTCAGCTTTTTCTTGCTGTCCTGTACTAAAATCGAAATCCTCAATTAGAGTATCTAGCAACTTGAATATTTCTAGCCCAAACTTCTCTTCTAAAAGTTTATTGTCTGCGATCGCCTTCAAGTTCCTGTCAATAAATGTATTAATCTCCCCCATAAATCCATTCACTTCATCCATAATATTTTCTATGAAAGTCATAACACCATCTAGACTTTCAATGAAGGTGTTAACCCCTAGCAATCCCGTGGGGGGTAGCACCCCTTCTAGTAGCTCTAAAATAGGCTGAGCGGAAGATTCTATCTCTTCAGGGATAAGTCGTTGTAGTGATTCTTCTAATCCCATTACCCCATCTAAATCCTCTAGATTCCTGATAAATTCAAGCCCAGGAATATCATCAATTCCAAAAGGTAATTGTAAGTCAGATATTGACCCAAAGGGGAGTTGATCAAATAAGTCAAAGGCAACTAAAGAAGATATAGAAGCAGCCCCACCTGGAATTAAAAGATCGGCGATCGCGTTAATATTGTCCTGTTCTGTTCCTTCTGCAAAAAAGTCTAAAAGTTGGTTTAATTTATCAACTAATGCTCCTGTATCCAAGTTCTTAATATCCAGTTCAGTTCCCTCTAATTCTTTGAGAAGAATGTTGTATAGTTCTTCCCCTTCTTTTCCTCTAACTCCTGTTTCTTTAAGAACGGTCAATAACCGCTCAATCTGACTATCTCGTATCATATCAATTTGCCCCATAACATCTTCCCCTAACTCTTGAGGGGAAAACCTTTCTCTTATCTTTTCAACATCTTTTTTCCCTTGAGGAACAACCGATAAGTTCTCGATAACCTTAAGGAGTAAATCGTTTAAATCTGAAATGAAAAGCCACGGTTGTTCTACTTCCGGCAAGATGTCTGCAATCTCAGTTAACTGTTCTATTAAAGTTTGTATCCTATTAAAAGCTCCCCCCAGATTTCTTTGTAATTGCTCAGCCAATTGACTGGATGGAGATGCTTGGCCAGTAGTCGTTAAACCGTTATGATCTAACCTAACCTCCGGCTGCCCTTTCCCCTTCATAAAAACTGCCCCATTGTCGCCCACGGTTATACTTCCTCCATCGGCGTTACGCACATCTGTTACTCCCTCTTTTGATATGGTTATGGAAGCCTTGGGGTTTCCTGTCGTTATATCCCCGTCAGGGCGAATCTGGGTAAATGCTCCTCCTCTGGTTTGGACTGTATAAGTTCCGTCGCTATCTGTGTATACAGTGGTTCCATTAGGGTAGGTTTTTACATGACGAATATTTTCATCGTCTGTCATTTCTATGATTTGATTTCTCGTATGGGTTCCATACACCTTGTTGCTAGGATCTGCTGTGGGAGAAGGACGACTTTTTCTGCTGTGTAAACAGGCGATCGCAACACATTGTGTCATGTCGTTGAAACAGGGAATAAGTAAAACTTGACTACCAACTTCAATCGGGAAATTTTGTCCTCCCGAGTCTCCTGATAAGACAAAAGGTACTGCTAATTCTACCCATCCATCCACTCCATTAGGTAATATTTCACCAGGGGCAATCTTGTCACAAATAACCTGAATTCTTCCTAGTTTTTCGGGATCATCCAATGATGCAATTCGTCCAATTAATGCAGAGAAAAAGTTTTCTATATAGCTATCAGGACTTTTTGGGTTAGTTATTTTTTCAAGTTGGTTAGCCATTTATGTTATTGATTGTTGTTAAAATCTAATTACTTTAATATTTTATATTGTTAATCTAAAAAGATAAAGTGTTGAATCTAAAGATAATGTCTTGATTTAATTGATACTAATTAACTTGAAAAAGCGAAAAGTAAGCTTGCAGAAATGTCTAGTTTACTGGGGGAAGATGACTGTGAAATCATAAGGGCAAACACAGCAATACATCTTCTAGAATCTATAAAATAGGTTAGTTTTATAACGCTAAAACATTTGTATTATGGAGTAATACAAGATATAATATAAGTATACTAAGCAGGTAAATTAGCTATGAAATTACAACAAATTCACAAACTGTTAAATCGCTTCAATCCGACTGCCGAATATGTGCAAATTTCTATTATTCCTCAAAAGGGAATGGTTTTGAAATATATGTCGGGAAAATATCAAGTTACCTCAACTTTAGACGTTGAAGTAGATGCGATCGCTCAAATGAAAGTATTGTCTTCTACTCTTAAAAAAGAAGCAGATACCTTTGCAGAAGAATTGCTTACAGAGGCAATACAAAAAGTCTCTTTAAATGAGAACATTCTGTCTTTTTCTAGTAAGAAAAAAAAGGTTTCAACCATAGAAGTTGAAATACCAGAGATGGAGTTTGAAACTCCCTATGAAGTCACGGCTGAACTAGACCAAAAGACTACTATACGGTTTGGTTATTTGCATCAAGTCTCTTGTAACAACAGCAAACTGCCTAAAGTTATTTTTGGGGAAATTGTTTCCGACACTCTGAAGTTTTATGGATGCAACGAAACAGAGGTTGCTATTATGAAGTTTGACCTTCTTAATACAAGTTTCGATCCAGATTCAGACTATTTGCATAATTTTGTTCTACCTTGTGATGTAGTTAGAAGAATTTTGGAGGAGAAAAAGCCTATTTCTATCAGCCTAAGTTCTTGGGATAAAATTAAGTTGGAAACCTCCAATCTTTCTATTGAAGTCCCAGTAGAATCTGCACATAAAGGGGTTCAAGTCAATAAAGATTTTACTGTGACCATTGATAACATCAAAGATGCGATCGCTGATTGTGGTACAGTACCCAAAAAAGTTTCAAAGACAAAAATTGAATCAATTATCAAAGAAATCGGTCGGGTTTGTGCGAAACAAAATCCGAGTTTTTATCTTACTTCAGACGCATCTGGACTCGGATGTGGATTCTGGGAAGACAGTTTGAAATATGTTGGGACAACTAAATCAGACAAGTCTAATGATCCCTTAAAAGTAGAGCTTTCTTTTCCTAAATCTAAGGCAATTCAAACCTTCTTTGAGGAAAAGAAAACAACTTTTTTCTTTCCTATGCCAGATTCAGCACAAGCATTTGTGTTAAGTGTACCTGAATGGGAAATATACTTGACTACGATTAAGAACGAAATGATTTATGATCGCCCAGTCGAGCCGGTTCCGATTATTTCTGTTCAAGAAGTCGAACCTATAGCTGGTGAAACTGAAGAACAGACAGAATTAAGAAAGATGGAGCAGTTTGCTCTTAACGTACAAGACGTGGTTCAAGAAGTTCATGAAGTCTATTGTGGTAGTGACGAAGCTGACGATGCAACAGCAGACATTTTAGAAGTTATTGAGTCTCAGCAAGAAAAGCTAGAAGAATTGGAATTGAAAAACGTTCTGACCGTCAATGACATCGAATCTGCTGTCCTGGCAATTAAAACAACATCAGGACAATATTTTCAATTTGTTTTAGGAGAACCTCAATCTTACCAAGTTCTTTTTCAACTTGGACAAGCAGAACTTGTCAACAGTGAAGTAGAAAAAGTCTCTTAAGAATAACGACACGCACAGAAATGTGCGTGTTTTTTGTTGTGTATAATCATTTTGAGCAACTTTTCTTGCTACCAAACTCCGAACATAAGGAAACCAGATCCGAACATTACCAACAAAAATAAGGGATTATTGGGGCTTAAATATCCTGCAATAAATCACGACATTAATAAGATTTTTCATAAGCAGCTATTTTATTCTATTGTTTATTGCGATCGCCCCCCAGATAAAAGAACATCGAATCTATTTCTTGAACCCACGCACATTTCTGTGCGTGGGTTTTTCTTTTGGGACACGAACTTCGCTTATCAAGATTTATCGTAAGTCTTGTTCAAGTCATCAACTACTTTGCCAGTCACTTTTGCATTAATACTTTTCACCGCTACAAGAATATCATCCAACTTAGATAAATAAGCTACTATGAGACACATCCAGACAAAGACCACAAAAACACAAAAAGAAGTTAGAATCGTAATAATCATAGCACTCTTAATATTCAAATATTTTAATTGTACCTTATGCCTAAATACCTCCCTACGGAACAGGCAGTTTCTAGGTTATCTTTAGATAAAATTGCCGTAGATACTTCGTATGAACTTGACAGCATCATTTCTCAAATAGAGCAAATTGTTGATGCTGAATTAGAGCAAAGTTTTGGACTAGAAGAATGTATTGATATTAGCCAGCCTAATTATGCAGGGGTTATTAAGTTAGAAAATAGTCCTGTTAAGACGGTTCTTACTGTAGAAAGGATTGTCTTCAAACAATTAAAGCAAACTCCAGAAGCGATCGCAGCAAGAAAGAACGGTGAAGAAACAGGGAATGATTATGTAACTGAAAATTTCACTTGGAATGAATCAAATCAGATTAAGGTACCCTCTCGTTGGAGTAAATACCGTATTGCTTACCTCGCCGGATATCCTGTTCCAGATGTTGTAATTAATGCTGTTTATGATATTCTGAAACTACATTTAATCAATAAGGAAAGTAGTTTAAATTGGTTGCATGAACCCACCAAGGATAAAACATCTTTATCTTTACCTGGGGGCATATCAGGAACAGCAAAATTAAGCGAAACTGGACATAAAACTCAGTTAGAACGCTTGCTGGCAACTGTTAAGAAAACTTATGGTAAAAACGGTTTTTATTTTTAATGGCACGTAGAAAAAGAAAAAAAAGAAGAAATACTGCTATTATTCCCAGAAATACGGAGTTGGCTTCGCCCAAAGAAACTCTTAGTTTTTTCGATACCGCATTAGTCCGGCACGTACAAACATTGCAAGAATTGAGTTTTAATTCTTGCAACTTTGAAGACGATCCTGAATGCCCTAAAAGGTTAACTCCAGAAGGATTAATTGCTCTAAGTCGCGATTTGTTGGTGAAACGGGCCGTTACGAAGATTGCTAAAGGGGTGGCCAAGATGCCTTGGATTATTAAGCCTCCTTCTGACGCTGATATCAAATCTCCTGAAGTCATAAAGACTATAAAAAAACTCACCAATAGCTTAGCTCAACCTTGGATTGGGACAGGTACTTCAACTTACTTTGGATATATTCAGTCTGTTGTGACTGATTTAGTCCAATTTGGAGAATCTGCATCAGAAAAAATCATGGATGATAAGGATGATCGCCTGTTTTGGCTTGCACCTTTCCCATACCATTTATGCCTATTCAATCGAGGTTGGCAGCCTCATAAAGCTGGTCTGTCCCCTATTCTTTGGAGTCCTCACCCAGACTTTCTAGAAAATTGTTTAATCTCTTCTGGAAACTATCCTCAAAGCAAAAGCAATTATCCCTTGGTTCCACATTACTATGGTGACACAGCCGTTGTTTACAATTCAGATTGTACTTCTTACAATATCGCTCCCGATTCTCCTTTACAAAGAGTTTATGACTTTTTGCTCCTCGGAGAATGGCACGACTTAGGCCGATTTAGAAGAAAGACAGTTCGGGATGCCACTAAGAAAGAGATAATCTCCCTATTAGGAGATATGACTGAGGAGAGATTCAAGGAATTTAAACAAGCATGGGAAGACAGGATTGAAAAACAGAAAAAACAGCCAATAGTCCGAGGGGAAGTTAAAGCTGTTAGTCTGGCAGGGAAAAATGATGCAGAGCTTTATCCCCAGTATACGGATTTTTTGATCGGTATAATTGGTCTTGGCTTCGATCTGTCAAGGCGAGATATGAACCTTATTGAACGTGACAATAGGGCAACAGCCGGAGTCGCAGCAACGGCAACCTTTCAGGACGCGATTCTTCCTTTTGCATTGGGGGTACAAGGGGTCATGAATCAACAAGTAGTGACTCCCTCTGCTCCTGGATATAAATATCAATTAGTTGACCTTGAACCTCGTTCTGAGAAAGAAGAAGCTGATCGCTCTACTACTTTGTACCAAGGTGGTATCATGACTCAAAATGAAGCTCGGGAAAGTGTTGGATTAGAACCTGTCCCAGATGGCGATCGCTTTTTTGATCAGCAAAATTATGCAGAAAATATTCAATAAAGAAAAGTAAACAAGTGGTCTATTTCAACAAATGTCGTGGGTATATTGGGCAATGGCCTTGCCCAAAAAAAGATAAATGTTATCGATATTTAGCTCCTGCTGATATATTTCAAGAATATTTAGATCCCACTCAAGAACCTTTTACCTCAAACGATGATGGTTGTCTCGCTTTTTGGGATGATCAAGATATTCCGCAAATATCAAAAGTTAATTATGAATAAGCGATCGCAATGACTAATTTAATTTTAGACCCGTCGCATACAGGGGGGTTAACTATTTCCCATCCTGACAAAATTGTTAATATTACAATACCTTTAAATGATGATGGAAGGTTCCCTATGATGTGGCAAACTATGATGGTCGTTCCCGAGGATGAAATGATTCATTTCATCCCAGAGTCTTCTGACGTGACTATTCAAGGATCAAATATTTTGACCCCAACTCAGATAGGGTTAGTTCAAAATCAAAACGGAGAAAATATTTGGAAGGTAACGGCCTTTGAAAAAGAATCAAGAACTAAAATTATTCAAGAAACTTTATCTGAAGATAAAACTTTAATTAGTGGCGATCCAACTTGGCAGTGTCTAACTCCTATCGCAGATGGAGTATCAGTTATTTTATCCAATACCCCCAACGACGAATTCATACTTTTGAATGGGAGTATTAATAGAAGTCTTAGTGTTAAAAAGTCAGACGGAACTTTGTTCTTTGATATGAACACAGATACTAAATTTGCTTGGCTTAAACGAGCAGATACAGAGTGGAAAATCTTGCTTTTACAAGGTTTTGTTACGAGCTAATTAAGGTTTAGTTATATGTATTAATATGGTTAATGGCTTAAAGTAAAAATGGTTATCTTTTTGATTGATTTTTCCAAAAGATAATCAAAAAGATAACAAATAAAGAGGGATAAAAGTTTAATAAATTCCCAATTGTAAAATCTTTTTCAGAAAAACTAATAATTCCATGTTTCGAGAATTAAACAGCCTCAATAAAAGCCCTTGGCTGGATGTTGATGACCATCTACTTTTGACTCTAACTCATTATCAAAAATGGCTAAAAGTGGACACTTCGCAAAAAGCCATTGATATCATACTTCCCATTACTCTCCCCGTAGGATTTTATGCGATCGTAGAAAATACTGGCTCTAATCGAGTTAACTTCAAGTTAGTTGTAAACGCAACCTATGAAGGGATTTTTGACTATATAGGACAACAAAATGGTGGAGTCCATATTTTGTATGAAGGAGGAGAAAACAATACTTGGCGATCGCATGGATTACAAGGGGAACTGACTCTAGACTCCTTGAGTGATGTCTTCGCGAACAAGCAGGTACTCCAACAAACCCCAGGGAATAAAATTTTTACTTATGTCCCTGGTTCTGGGTTTGTATTTTTGCCAGATGTCCCCTACAGTATCCCTAAAAATATTAATACTAATTACGCCATTGATCCGAAGGATCATGGCAAAGAGTTTTTGGTTGACACAACATCTGGACAAATTGATATTTTTGTTACTCATACCACAGATACGGGTATCATACCTGGTTGGACAGGAAGATTCAAGAATATAGGCTCCAACAAGGTTTTTTTTGATACAGTATCAGGTAACAATTTTGTTGGAAGTAACAGTCATTATTTGGAGCCAGGGAAGCACATTGATCTTCGATACTTAGATGAAGCTCAATGGGTATATTACGGAGACTTAACCGATGTTTAACTATCCAGTGGTTTTTGGGCAGAATCCATCAGGATCAGAATTGTATACTGTTTGGTATATCGACCCAGAAGGATCAATCCAGTATAGGTACTATGCGGAGCCTGTGCGTCTTGAGGTAGATAACAATACAATTACACCTATTCGACTGACTACAGGAGAATCCTTACCCAGTTTCTCTGGTAGTGGAGGGGGAGGTGGGTTTGGAAATGGTGGTAGTAGTATAGTTAGTGGGGGTAGTGGTGGGACAAGAGTTTGGCTTGATACAGGAGGGAATTGGGAAGGAATATTTACTAATATTCCCCCTATTGAATATTCAATCTTTTGTACACAATTAACTATTTTTGGAGGCCAGTCCATTGGGGTTCCTTACTATTTAAAGTTAGTAGGAGAAGCGTTAATGGTTGATTCCTCTAATGGGCAGATTGTTCGCCCTATCTTTTGGGGGACTGTGATAGAAGCACCTGGCCCATTTCGGGCGATCGCAGCTTATCCCGATGATAAACAAATCGTTACTTTTGTGAAGCATGGACTTCAAATTGATGTTGATTTATTGCCAACAGAAACAAAGTATATATCGAATACTTTCTTTTCAACGCCTCCATCTGGGACAGAAAGTTTGATTTTTGATAGCTATCCTTTAATTGTTACTGGAGATGATTATTTTCTAAAAGATATAAAAATACTTCATCAAACAATTTGGAGAAAGGATGAAAACGAAGAAACTAAGGTCGAAATAATTACGCCACCTTTATGCACAATGACTGTTAGAGATGGACTCGGAACAGTCATTGCAATTAGGCAATTTCTGGGCAGTCCAGAAATTCTTGTCAATAATGATGAGAGTCCCCCATATTAGGAAGGGGGAGGATCTCCGACATTATAAACTCCATCCACTTCTCCCCAAATTCTGTCTTCAAAATCTCCAAATAAGTCTACATCAACCCCTATTCCCTTCAGTAGATAACTTTGCCGTATTGACACACCTGAGATGTAGAAATCTCCTGTGTTTGAATTTGTGTCATTCTGTGATGCTTTCTGCTGTTTTGTTCTAATAATAATAGCTGACATAATGTCTCCTAAAACATATCTATTAACATAGCGTTATTCCCAATCCCTCCCCCTAACCAGACTCGTGTAATGCCGAAATTAGAACGCATTTCTGTCCATTGACCAATATCGACGTTATTGTGTCCTGATATGACAAAAGGATGATAACCTCTACGCCCTAAAGGGTTAGGGCATTCCTTGTTGCCTTTCATGAAAGTACCCCACTGTGAAGCTGTTCCTGCCTCGCCTTCGTAAAAAAACATAGGCAAAGCATCTGGATTATTAGTCAGCCTGTTAATCATGCCATGATATCCTCTGGAAAAGGGGTTTTGGTTTGAGACGGCATCGTAAGTCCCTCTTGGTTTGTGAACCATTAAATAGTCCATGCCGGTATGTAATCCGGCTGCATTCGCGTTGTTCTTAAAGGCAGAACTAACTGTAAATTCATCACCAGCACGAAACCAAATGTCATTAGTACCAAGATGCTTCATGACAAAATCTTCCATCGGCGCATCCCATCTGTTCAAACCGATGTACGCGCAATAAGCATCGCTTGGATGTGATTGAGTAAGAAAACCATAATGCCCCCCATCCATTGTTTCTACAGGAGAGGCAAAAGGACACCTAATGTAAAATCCTCCTGCATCCTCTTTACAACTAACCCATAAAAGAGATTCATTACCGTTATTATCGTAAGGAACCTTTTTGATCGGAGGAGATAATGTCGTGTTTGTCCCGTAAAAGTCGCCTTGGATATCAATGTTTCCAGATAGATCGTCAGAAAATTTTACCCAAGTTTTGTGGGTTGCATTGTTGGGACGAGTTCCTTCTGCTATCAAATAGTTTGCACTATTAATTTGATCATTGATTACCCATCCTCCATTTAATAGCGTTTGTGCTATGTGATTAAGAATTTCAGTTCCTGTTGTTACAGGGATGCCTGGATATCCAAACTCTCTTGTGCCATTGAGAAACTTATAGTTGTCAAATACCATTTTAATAACTCCCGTAGGTTTTAATAAGCCAATTTTCAGTAGAAACTGAGGCTTCAATCTCTGCTGCTTTTTCGGTTTTTTGGTCTAATCTTAATAGCGTATTGACGCTATTCTCTCCTTGTATTTCTTCAATAACAAGTCCATATTCACCATCACTATTATTAATGATATCCTTCTTAAATCCTGGAGTGTAAGGTGGAAGTTGTATTTTTTTATCTGCTCCGTTCGGATCTAGCATTTGCCTTTGTTTATCTGCAATTGTCAAAATCTTATCTTCATTTAAAATCTCCTCGTTGATTTCTCCTTGCCCAAAAACCTCGCTATTAAGTAATAGAATACCCCAGGTATTTGATGTTTTTATCAGTTGGTATAATTTTCCTAATCCAACCAATTTTAGCTCTGTCCCCGATAGATTAGTTACATTCCCTTGAACTTCTATTGTATGGTGATTAAGACTTAAATAAACATAATCCCCGTTGCTATAGGGGAGATCGTTGGACACGGTTAAAATTCTCGGGTCAGAATTACTAAAAAATAATATTTGTCCTTTGTCTTTTCCCTTTATTTCGTATTCATAGTTTTCCGCTAAAGTCCCATAAAATTCAATATTTCTGATAAAAAAAGTTCCGCCTTCTGTTGATTTATCGATGATTCTAAAATAACGATAATGCCCTTGATTAAAGGTCGGTGTGAGCGATCGCCAGTGATAGTTATCTTCTTGACTGCTTTCTTCATTTAGCAAGGGGAACCAGACTATTCCATTCATTGAAGCTTCTACAGATAAAAGTCTCTTGGTATTGACTTCAATTTTTATTAAGGAAGGAGACACTATTTTGTCTTCTTTTATCTCAATTTGAATATAATTCCCTTCTGCTGCTTGAAAAATAGAGCTAGACGTGGAGCGACTACTTAAATTTAATGGAGATGTTAAGGTAGTATTAGTGCTAACAGTAATCTTATTGCTTGATTGGGGATTGCTATAAGGAGTTGTATTCCCATCTGTTCCCAGATAGTAGAATATTCCGTTAGTATCTCCATCACTAACATAACCACTTAAGTCTGTTGTAGTACCTACAGACGGTTGTACAATTTCCGACTTTGCTCCTCCTCCCCCTCCACCAAAGGTGTCCAGCGTCCACTGATTATCCCCATAACTTCTGAGAACATATTTTTGTTCAGAGATTAAAGTACCAATACCGTTAAATTTTGTGATTTCTGCTAAATTTTCTGGTAAAACTTCTATGTTGCCTTGCCCCCTAAGAGCAAGGATCATGTAATCTCCGCTTTTAAAGTCCCCTGTATTGTTAGGAAGAAAAAAGTTTTTGGTGTCAGTATTAGTAAAGTTGATAATTCCATTCCTATTGGAAATATCTAAGATGTAATCGGTTGATTCCTCTTTTAAAGTTGGGGTAAAAATAGGTTGTCCGGCTGCTTCTGCTTGATCAATAAGATTGTTAGAATTGCGATCAAGTTGTTGTATTGGGTTGTAGTGAAATATTGTAGCCATCAATCAATTTTTAATAATGTGTCTGGAGACATATCAAAAGCTGAGCCTACTCGCGATCGCCTCAATAACGAGCGAAAAGCAAAAGGGTTTTTCTTGTTTTCAGCAAGAATTAAAGTTAGAGCGCGATTGTTAAATCGTACTTTGGTTCCTATTTCTGTAGCAGGGACAGGCTGCCCTTTACTGACAAGAGGAGATGATTGTATGGGGAAAATTGAAGCCATTTATTATTTAACGATTTTTTTTATGAGATTTATTATATATAAACATAATCAATTTTTTCAACAATGTTTCTAGGTGTCATTTCATTTATCATTTAATGTGTTCATATCTAGGGCAGTCTTTATACTCCTAAATCTAATTTTAACTGACCTGGACTAATATTTCCTCGTTTTCCTGTGTGCTTATGAAGATGACAAGCACTGCACAAAGCTATGAGGTTAGATAGATCGTTATTGGAAGGATCGTAATCGCTATGGTGTACAGTCAAGGTTAATTTAGCTTTTAGAGATTTGTCTTTTATGATGTGTTTAAGATAGTTGGGAGGGAAACATTCTAGCCCACACCGTTGACAAGTCCATTCAGCTTTTTCTTTAACCTCTAAGGCTATTTCCTCCCAATTATCAGGATATCTATCTCGGTTTCTCATTTTCAGGTTAAATGTAAATATTATTCTCTTAAAACTTATTCCTATTTTATCTTTTTTTGAGTAAAATGTATACAAAATAAAGAGGGAATCAATATGGAAATAAATTTAACATCGGAACAAATCCATTATTTAAAATTTTTAGTATTAAAAGGGATTGCTGATGCCAAACAAGCAGAAGAAAAGGATATCCAACACATATATGAGGAAATTCTTCTGGAGTTAGATAAGGGAGTTAAAGAAGGAAATCATCTCAATTAAAGTTGTTATAGCCGTACACAAATTAGTTAGGACATTTTTCATATCTTTAGGTCATTGCGAGGTACGAGAAATCTCTTTAACGTCGTAACCATAATGCGTACTGCTATAGTTTGAAGCAAAAATATAGCGACCCGCCTTTGGCGGGAAAACAAAGGGAAAAGGAGAAAATAGGATAGAGGGCAAGAGAGGAAGAGGGTAAAGGGTCATTGAGTTCTCCCGAACACACATACTACACGAAAACCGAGATCGTTGTTGAGGTTGCCGCGCCTATAGTTGTAGTAGCGGATCGCAGAACGGCAGTTATTAGGATTGTAGAGCCAAGAACCGCCCCGCAACACGGAATATGAATCATTTTGCTTATTTTTAGCTAAATATGAGGCTTCATGTTCCATCCAAGCACTGCCATCGGTAGGCGCACCTTCATAATTATCATGCCAGTCGTCGGCACACCATTCCCAGACTAACCCGTGCATATCACTCAGGCCGAAAGCATTAGCCACATCAAAATAGCCGACTGGGGTGGTTTGTTCTCGATACTCTCCTTTGGGACCTTTTCCATAAGCTCCATATTTTTCGTTTGTACCATTATAGTTAGCCAATTTTGTTGTGATGGTATCTCCAAAATGAAACGGTGGATAGGTTTCTTCGGCAGAAAGGTCTAGGGGTTTTGTCACTCCACGACAAGCATATTCCCATTGAGCTTCACTAGGGAGTCTATAGTCCCTTCCTGTGAGCTTAGAGAGTCGTTGACAGAATTCTACTGCTTCATACCAGTTAACTTGTTCAACCGGTCTAAGCCATCGATCTATACCTTCGTAAGGGTCTTTAAAACGAGAGGGATCTTCCTCTAAGTGGATGTTTACTTTTAAGTCTGTACGAAGAGCGATCACTTTCCATTGAGCTTGGGTGACAGGGTAACGTCCCATGAGAAAAGAGGAAAGGGTTACGTCATGTTGAGGTCTTTCATTATCACGACTACCTTCTTCATCTTCTGGTGCGCCCATTGTAAAGGTACCATCGGGGATTAAAGCCAGTTCAAGGGAAATATTATCAATATAATCTCGATAAAAGCGAAGTGTTTGACGGGGACGTTTAATTATTAGTTTTTCAGCCATAGACTCATCTCAAAAAGACGAATGAGGGTCGGGAAACTCTTCGGTTTTACCCTACCAAGATCCCCCACCCAGTTTTATTTTTGGATACCGTTACCAGCATCACAGGAGTCGGCTGAACTCTTCGGCGCACTCTTGACAGATTCCCACCTGCCAACTCTGACTATGAGGAGTTATCCCGAACACACATACTACCCGAAAACCGTTATTGTTGTTACGATTCTCGCGCCCGTTGATGTTGTTGTTGCGGTACGCAGAACGGCAGTTATTAGGATTGTTGTTCCAAGAACCGCCCCGCTTTTTGGAAGTCAGAAGTTTGAAGTTCCTCGCTCCGCTCCGGCTCTAGCGAACAGAAGTCAGAAGTGACTCACTACGTTCCGGCCTTGTTGCACAGAAGTAATAAATTCTTTTTGCCTTTTGCCTTTTGCCTTTTGCCTTCCCCTTCGGGGTCGCCTTCCCCTTCGGGGTCGCCTTCCCCTTCTTCAATTCCTTGTAAAAACAAGGGAATTGAATATCTGTTTTCTTAATCGCCAGGTGTCACCATGTTTCAAGTGAGCTTCCCAACTATTAAGCGATCGCTTGATATCTTGAATATCAATGTTACCTTGTGCATAGTTTTTTTGCAATTTTTTAAGCCGTTTTTTAGCACGGGTTAAGTTCTGGTTTCTAACTTTAATGTTGTTGGTAAAAATGCGAAATCCTAAAAAACTAGCCCCATGCGCCCTTCGGGAAGGCAAAAGGCAAAAGGCAAAAGGCAAAAATTAATTCTTTAAGTTATCTTTTCTAGTCACAATTGATTTAGCAATTATTTTAATTAACTGTTCACATTCATTAAGAATACTAGAAACTTTTTCTTCAGGAATTAATTCAGATTTAATTAATAGTTTTAGCCAGTATCTTGTTTCCCTTGCTTCCTTTAAAGCTATTGATTGTTTACTTATAAAATCTTTTCCACTTTCAGCCGATTGTGATTCTTCTATATTAGCTCCGATTGAAGTCCCTGATCTAAACAATTGAGAAGCTAATAAACGTGGAGTCCCAGGCTGTTGATCTAAATAGTTACATAATCTAGTAATCCTAACAGCAAATTTAAAAGTTCGTTCAGTGATTGGGATATAATTACTCATTGAATTAAACTCAAGAATTCTAACACTATTATAACTATTTATAAAAACTTTTTGCCTTTTGCCTTTTGCCTTTTGCCTTTGCCCAAAGGGCGTGGTAAACCATGTCTGCGTTGAATAGGGGTTAATAAATCATCTCCAGGAAAGTAATGGATAACTTGTTCTTGTTCATTACTGTTATCAATGATTTTATCAATTAACCAGAGGGTATCTTGACATTTAATTTTTCGTCTGATTAATTGTTTAAGAATTTGATGGTCAATACTAGGGAAATATTTTCTAATATCACATTGTAAAACATAACGACTGGAACGGGCAAAATCAGTAAATCTTCTTAAGGCTTTATGGGTTCCATATCCTTCTCTATTTGCATAAGTATCACTAATAAAGGTTCGCTCGAAAATAGGGACAATAATATTACATAAAGCATGGTGAACTACTCGATCTCGATAAGGTGCTGCGGAAATTAAGCGAGTTTTGATGTCTCTAAGGTGAAAAGTTCGATAACTTCCGGGTTGATAAGTTTTATCTTTTAGTTCTTGCTGTATTTTTAAGAGTTCTGTTTCTAAATTATAGTTAAATTGTAAAACATTATGTTGAAACCGTTTCCCTTTCTGCGCTTTTCTGGCTGCCAGGTAAATATTATCAAAGTCAATAATCTGAGGATATAAGTTACCGTAACGTTTCATGGTGATTATAGTTGATTTGCAAAAAATGATACACAATTTACTTCTTTTATTATTAGCACAGTGAGCAATTGTGCTGAGGAAGGAAGTATGCTGACACGACCTTATCTAAAACTTGTTTGAAACGACTATAATATAAATTTATTCTTTTTGACGTTGTTTTTTAATCCATCCTCCTAATTCTACACCAATTGAATCAATTTGCTTACTGATATACTGATAACGTTTGAGAGCAATTAATTGAAAATCTAATAACAATCTGGTTTGATGCCTTAAGATATCTAGTTGAACGTTTAAGTTAATCAGATGGTTTAATTTTCGGTTAGAATATTTAGCTTTGATTAAACCTTCTAATAAATCATACAACTGATTAATGATTCTGTCCCCTACGGTAAATTTGTGAACTTTGGGGAATCGCTCGATAATAGGTACATAATACTTGATTAGATCATAGGTCTTTTGAATAATTGATAATTCTTTCATTTTTTAAGGGTAAGGTTAATAAGTTGAGGCATTCATCATTAATGTCAACATACCTTGATATTTAAAAAATATGGCGATCCGCCGAAGGCGGAAAAAAGGGTAAAGGAGAAAATAGGATAGAGAGCAAGAGGGAAAGAGAGTAAAGGGTTAGAGAGTTCTCCCGAACACACATACTACACGAAAACCGTTATTGAGGTTGAGGTAGTCGCGCCTAAGGTCGTTGTCGCGGTACGCAGAACGGCAGTAATTAGGATTGCAGTACCAAGAACCGCCCCGCAGCACGGAATATGAATCATTATCGTCATTTTTGTTTAAATCTTCCATATTTTCGTCAGTCAAATTATCAGATTCGTCGTCATCAATCCAAGCACTACCATCAGTGGGTGCATATCCATAATTATCATGCCAGTCGTCAGCACACCATTCCCAGACGTTCCCGTGCATATCGTACAATCCAAAGGCATTGGCAGGGAATTGACCAACCGGGGTGGTTTCTTCTCTATAGTCACCCTTGGGTTCATCTGCATAAGTTTCAGAAGCATTATAATTGGCTAACTCTCCTGTGATGGTTTCTCCAAAGGAAAAAGGTTGACAATATTTACTGTTCCATTCTGAGATAGTTAACTGATGACTGATCACTGATGACTGATCACTGATAATTGCCCGACAAGCGTATTCCCATTGAGCTTCAGAGGGTAGCTGATAATCCCTTCCTGTGAGCTTAGAGAGCCGTTGACAGAATTCTACGGCTTCGTACCAGTTAACTTGTTCAACAGGTCTAAGCCATCTTTCTATGGTTTCTTGGTCTTTTTGATAAGGGTCTTTGAAATTAGAGGGTTCTTCGTCTAAGTCGATATTAACTTTTAAATCTGTTCGAGAGGCGATCGCTTTCCATTGGCCTTGAGTAATGGGATATTTACCCATGAAGAAGGGGGAAAGAGTGACATTATGTTGAGGCCGTTCATCGTCATATTCAGATTCACTTTCAGGGGAACCCATTGTAAAGGTGCCACCAGGGATAGCGACCATTTCGAGAATAACGTTATCCGTCAAGGTTTCGGTGAAGTAAGAGGCGGTATGAGTGGTGGTTTTGATGGTTTCACCACGACTGTTTACTGTGGGGGTTTGAAATGTCCATTGTTGTAATGGTTCTTCTTCTTCAGAAACAATGATGGCGGCTTTTGCTTCAAATTCAAAGGTTTCTAAGGAAGAAATTTCAAGAGTTGGAGGGTTTTGATATTGAGATTGTAAATGTTTTTGTAAAGTTTTTAGTTTATTTCGGGGAGAATCAACAAATAAGTTAGGGTTTTTAGCTTCAAATTTTCGATAAATTTTACTACTAAGACGATGGGATAAAGTATGATAATGAATCTTTAAATTTTCCGCAGCTTTTTGGATGGAATTTAGCCTATCTAATTCTGGAAGCAAAGCCGTTAAAGATTCAGTCTCTCGTCTAGTTAGTTGATGGTGTTCAGCAATTGTTTCTAAGAAAACTATCCAGTCACTTTTCTGTATATGTTCAGGTAAAATATCATCCCATGTCATTTGTTGCCCAGAGGCTTTTAGTGTTTCGGCTAATTGTTGGAATTCGTCTCCCAATTGACTAAATACTTCAGCCGATATTAAAGCAAAGGCACGAATTAAAGAACTGCCCTCTTTTTGTTTCAATTCTTGAGGATTTGTTAATAATAAAGCTTGAAAATCCCTGGTACTTAACCCAATTTTTTGAGCAATATAATCAGAGAGCTTGGCGATTACTTCAATAGCTCTTGTTTTCCCTAGTTCTTCAAGTAAAAGTTGTCTAATATTACTAATAAATTCAAATTCTAATTGATTAGTATTTACAAAAAAATTAAAAGGAGTTTTGGGTTGAAGAAGATTACTAAGGAGAACTTCGGCTATATCTGAAGGGGTTGAATAGGAAATTAATTCTTGTTGAATGAGACGAATAACTGATAAATTTATGGGAACTGCTGATAATTTTTTCATCAGTTCCCAAGCATAATAAGAAGCTGTATTTTCAAAAATTTTAATAGCTTTTTCTGCCTGAGTTTCTGAAGATGGTATATCAGAGAATGGGGAATTATTACTATTACCATTAGGCTCAATTTCAAGTAATCTTCCAGCACAAAAAGCATCATAATTACCATCAATTACTTGAGACCAAGCTGCGGTTGAATGAGGCGTTAAAGATAAAATAGGTAAAGAAAAATAATTAGATTCAATTTCTTGTTTAATATATTGATTAAAAGTATTTTTTACTTCTTTTTCTTCATATTCCATCTCTAATTTTATGGAGAGTAAATCAGGAAGGTTTCTCATTTTCCACTGTTTGGGTGGACGGCGGGGATATTCATTTTGTAATTGAACTCGCCATCCTTGACTTAAGGCGGTTCTGTGCCATAATTTTTCTGGAAAAGGTGAAAGCAGGGTGACAATTTGTTTAGTACCCCATTCTTTTAAGACTTTATTGTAACGACCTTCATACCATGCAGGGGAGGTACAATCACTAAAAAAGAGGATCAATCTTTCCCCTCTGGGATGATTTAAGTCTTTAGGAGATAAAGTCTGAACTTGACTAAAAAAAGGATTAATTTTAACTTTATTAACTGTTTCTTCCCATCCCATTCGATATAATTTTACGTCCCTAAATGCACCTAATCGTTCTAACCAATCCCTGACTTCACTAGCCATGTCTTTCCAGATTACCATTGAAGAACATTCTTCAATAATTAAAATGGCATCAAGAGCGCGAACTTTTTGGTGTTTATAGTTAGGAATAATAGTTAATTTTCTTTGTTTATTTGCTTTTTTAATTCCTAAACTATACTCTGATGTATCATTAATAGTACGTCTAATATCGAGTTCTTTTCGTGTTATATCCTCAATTTTTTTGATAAGTGGTTTTGCTAGTCTTCCTAACAATAATGTATTTCGTAAAAAAGCCGTATCAGGGGGAGAAATAGGTAAGCCTTTTATTTCATCCTTATATTCATCTTTATTTTGATTGGTTTCTTCTGAGTTATTTTCGGTTTCTTCTTGAGAATTTGCTGAAAGAGTAAGGGGTAAACTAGAAGGCAAAACAGTTGAAGATAATTGTTCAGGAATGGTGTTGGGAGTAAGGATTTTAGACTTTTCTTTTCGATTTCCATCAGACTCATCTTTTATATCAGTTCCTATGGGCTGTTTTTGATACCATAACCAAAGACTTTCTGCTATTTGATAACTATCTAAATCATATTTTTCTGCTTGGAAAGCAGTGATGATTTTTCCTAAATTTTCTAACGGTTTTGATGATGGTGATGTCATAAATTCACCTTTATCCAGAGGTGCATATCCTAGTTACAATAACAAACTTCTGCGCGATAGCGCGCCCTAGGTTGTAAGGAACTTCTGTTCGCTAGAGCCGGAACAACGTTTACGGAACTTAATTTAAAAGTCCCCAGTTTCGGTTAATGGTGTAAATAAAAGATTCATCAAGCGTTCTTTTTCTTGTTTAGTTGGTTTTCTTTGTTCTCCTGATAACATAAAAACAGCGTTTAATAGTTGATCGGTGGCTAATTCTTTTTTATCATCATCTCGTAATTCTAAAAATTTAGCAATTAAAGTTTCAATGTCTTTATGTAACTTCTTTTTGGGATCTAATTGAAAGTGAGACTGTATGATTTTTGTTAATTGTGTCCTTTCAGGTTGTTTCATAGTTAAGGACAAACACCTACGCTTAAAAGGAATAGGAAAATCTCGTTCTGCATTACTGGTCATAATAACAATAGGAAATTGACGACAAATAATTTCACCTCTAGGAACTTGCTTCCAATCTCCATCATGGGTTTGAACTTCAACTATCTCCTGGATTCTGTTTTTTTCTTCCTGATTTTTGTTTTTTTTATTTTTCACTAATCTAGATAATTCAGGAATCTCAAACTTTCCTTCCTCAAATAAATTTAACAAATCATTGGGTAAATCCATATCACTTTTATCGATTTCATCAATTAATAAGACACGAGGTTTATCACTAGGATACATAGCGGTTCCTAATGCACCTAAACGAATATAATGACCAATATCGGGCTGAGCATTTTCTAGTTGAGCATCTTGTAAACGAGCGATCGCATCATAGTAATAGAGTCCGTCTTGTAGGGTAGTACGGGTATTAATCGGCCAGACTAATACTTCTTCTAACTCCAATTCATAGGCGATGGCATAAGCAAGGGAAGTTTTCCCTGTCCCGGGTTTTCCGGTAAGAAGAATAGGACGACGTAAATGTATGGCAGCGTTGACGGTTTCAATCACGTTATCATCAGTAATAACAAAGGATGTTCCTTTTTCATTACTCTGTTGTTGTTGATGATTAGAAAAGCGTCGCCAAGGAGGGGTATCTGGCCATTCAGGTACCGAATGGGGTTTAGTTTTATTACCGTGAAAAATTTTCCATGAACACATAAAGATTACTCTCAATAAAGAATTAAGTATTACTGACTCAGATGACCAGAAGTTAAAGAAACAAAAGGAGGAATTAGATTAGGATCTTCCCACAATAATGATAGGTGATGACCTAAGTTTTCGAGATCGTCATCGTCGTCTGAATCAATTTTTCTTCTATCTCCAATTATTTCTGGAAGGTTCTGAACATTTCCCTCACAGTTTAGGACAAGGTTATTAATCTCTTGAGAATGGTCTTCATATTTTTGATCATATCGTGACCAAATAGCAATAGGAATTCCAAGCTTTAGTAGTTTTAAAAACAAAGGATTCAAATCTACTGAGTTAGATCGACATAAATTTTTCCAAGTTTTTCCTTCATCTGAAGGATTAAATTGTTGCTTAACTAGATTCCATTTATCATCCCATTGTTTTTTACATTTTGTCTGAAGATATCCAGGGTTTAAACGGTCAATACATCGAACACGAATTTGATATAAATCCTTGAGTGTAGAATCATCACCAAAAAATTCGCATTGCCAACAATCGAAGTTGGTTGATAATAATTCCTTTTCACAAAAAAAATAAATTGTCAAAACACTTCTTATATTAATAGGAATTTGAGAAGTTATTTCAATTAATTGAGTTAAAAGAGGTTTAATTTCTTCAATTGAATAATATTCTTTTTGTTGTTTTTGTTCTGTTTTTTTATTTTTATACTCTTGTATTTCTTTATTCAAATGGATATAATCCTCCTTCGTAGGAGGATAAGGAACATCAGGTAAAAAATGGGCATCTTCTATTGCATACTGACCACTATTAATTGATTTATTATCACTCGCTTTTATTTTTAAAATTAGACAGTGTTCTGTATAAGTCAAGGTAGTAGATATATTAGAAGTATGTACCATATCTATTCTTTCTGGTCTAATAGGGTTAACTGTCCAATCCTGAAACTCCTCTTCAGAAATAGTGAATACCTGTTTTAGCTCTTCTATGATAGTTTCAAACCAATTTCTTATATATCTTTCAACTCGCTTATCTTGAGCAATAGAAGTCAAAAGATGAATTATTGTTGATGTTTCCTGATCAATCAACAATTCAAAAATTTTTTCAAGGTTTTTATTATATATTTTCTTTGATGCTTCTTTATTTAATTCATTTAATTCTAACCAGTAAACTTTTATCAGTTCGGCATAGTTATCTTTTTGTTCAACCTCCCATTGCTTAATCTCATTCTCTAACTTGTTTAAAATTCCTAATTTTAGATTATTAATTTGTAGGAGATTAGCTAAAGGGGCTGATTGTTCCTCTTTATTATATTGTTTATAGTAAGAGTCAAGAATTGAAACCAAATTTCTTTTTCCAACTTTTATCGAACTTCCATATTTTTTTCTTAGTGCATTTGTTAAAACAGGGTAAACTTTTTTGCTCATGTTCTTCTTTATATTAGTAAGATTCATATAGATTTTTTCATTATTTAAAATTTCCTCATAGGTTTGTCCTTTTAAAACTCCTTTGATTATTTCTCTTTGGTGAGTTTTTAAACATTCCTTTTCTTGTTTCATCAAAGCATCAATAAATTCTAAATATTGTTCATTAGTCATTTTTAATTAGTTTTTTTCTCAACATAAAAATTTATTAAGTAACGACTTCACCTAAAGATACTTTGAGATACTTAAGAATACTTTTGAAAATTGACTACCGAAAGATACCTAAAGAAACTGACATTAAACAAGATTATTTTTAGGATAAAAGTGTCATGAAAAATAGATAACGACAACAGGAGTTCAGACTATGTTTAATCTCTTTTCTAAAAAGAAATCTCTCAACGAGAACTTAGAAAAACCAGCGTTTTCGGCCACAACGACAATAAGCATTAACCTTTCCACCAAAGTGTTAATGACCATTCTGGGAATCATCGCAACTTTCTTAGGAGTGGGTTCGACTTTAAATCCCCAACAAATTTTACCTCAACCACCAGAGATTCAGATTGAGAGTCGAGTGGAGTTAGAGAAGCAATAAAAACTCACTAACTCTCAATCAATCTCAAACGAGAACTAAAAGTAAATTTTACACGGCTCAAAGGAAGTCGTGTTTTTTCTTGTTAACTATAGTAAATCAATATAGTCTGATTATTTAATCATCTTCTTCAATAAACGTTAATAACCTCTCCTCAAACTCGGTCAACCAAGGCCGGTCTATTCTCCCTAAACTAGCCAATACAGCTTTAGCAGTATCCTCCATCTCAGGATCATACAATTTTGAGAGGCGATCGCATAATTTCCGCACCTCCTGCTGCTGCTCATTGGAATAAGGTAACTCCTTTAGATTCTCAGGTTTCACTTGATAATTGCCGTCCCATAAGCGGACAGTACAAGAAAAGTCATGGACTTCGGTGATAACGCACCAACACCCTCCTTTACCCCGTAAATCAGGATTATCTTTAACCATAATCATAGCGACTTCACCTTTGTGCCAAGAATTAGGAACTGGATTACCAAGACGAATTTGGTCTACAATGTTTTTCACAACACGGGCTGGAGGAACTTTACCTCCGACTTGGGAGACGGCTTCATTCCAGGCTTCTGCTTGTTCGTCAGGGTTAAGCTTTGACAATGGGCGAACTTGTCTCTCGTTGGTTGGGAGAATTTGTCTCCCAATGGGAGACATTTGAGATGAGTCTATACTATTGGATGGAATGTCCCCCAATGGGAGACACTTTTCTTCAAGATTTTTGACAATAACGGCCGCATCCATTAATCGATAAGAATGGGCCCGTTGCATCCCAAAACGCTCACGCACATAATCGTCAAAAGTAGAATGTGTTGAGCGAAATAATTTTCTTTGACGTAGTTCTAAGAGTGCTTTACCAGCTTCGTAGAAAGCTCGTTCAACCTTACGTTCTAAGTGTAAGCGATCGCGTTCTTCCTCATGAGTTAATTCATCAGTATTAGTTAAGGTTTGGTTGTCATTATTTTCCACCACTTCAACGGTGACAGAAGTTTCTTGAGGTTGATTAGGGGTAAATTCAAAGCATATTACCCAAACTGGTTGATTTTTCCCCTCAAAGAACTCATTAATGAATTGCTCAAAGGTATAGTTAGGGAAACCTTCGGCTTTTAAGTCAGCTTGGGTCATTTCCACCAATGGTTGCTG
>NZ_JASJEB010000117.1 GCF_030064895.1 Crocosphaera sp.
ATCTCATGAAAATTCCTAGTCTTTGGACACATTCCTATTTTGTTTCAACTGCTGGTAATGTTTCCTCTGAAACTATTCGTAGATATATGGAAGAACAACGGCATCATGATACCACTTAATAGATATCTAATGCGTTTCCATGAGTCGATGTTCACGGCATTTAAAAATGCCGAGTCGCGCTTCATCTCCTACTTGAAAGATAGGAGTTTTTGCGCTCCCGTATTTGGTGATAATTATAGCAACTTAAAATATTAAGACTTAAAATGGGTTAACTTCCCACACTCCCCGTCTTCCCACACTCAAATGAAGCAAAATATTGATACACCCAATTAAAAATTGCTATTATGAGCCAAGAAAATTTTGATCAACAAATGATGCAACGCTGTTTAACCTTAGCCCGTAAAGCTAGTGGTTACACTTCTCCTAACCCGATGGTGGGGGCGATTGTAGTGAAAAATGGCCAAGTTATTGGGGAGGGGTTTCACTTCAAACCCGGCGAACCCCATGCAGAAGTTTTTGCTTTACGAGATGCCGGGGAAAATGCGGCAGGAGCGACGGTTTATGTCAATTTGGAACCCTGTAACCATTATGGTCGTACACCTCCCTGTACAAAGGCTTTAATCGCTGCTAGAGTGGCTAAAGTGGTGGTGGGTATAGTTGACCCCAACCCCTTAGTCTCGGGTAAAGGTATTGCCAAGTTACGAGATGCCGGCATAGAGGTGAAAGTTGGGGTAGAAGAAATTGCTTGTCGTCGTCTCAATGAAGCTTTTTGTCACCGTATTGTTCATCATAAATGCTTTGGTATCCTCAAATACGCCATGACCCTTGATGGTAAAATTGCTACCAGTACAGGCCATAGTGCTTGGGTGACGGGAACCACGTCTCGGCAATTGGTTCATCAAACTAGGGCTGGTTGTGATGCCGTGATTGTTGGGGGTAATACTGTACGACGGGATAACCCCCATTTGACTGTTCACGAAGCTACGGGGCGCAACCCTTTGCGAGTGGTGATGAGTCGGAATTTACATCTACCTCAAGAAGCTAATCTCTGGAATGTTAACATTGCACCTACCCTTGTCTTTACGGAATGGGGACAAAATCCTTCTCTACAAGCAGATTTACGCAACAAAGGGGTTGAAGTGCTAGAATTATCCCCGTTAACTCCTTCCCAGGTAATGGATGTCCTCTACGAACGTCAATTATCTAGGATTTTGTGGGAATGTGGTGGCGTTTTGGGGGCGCAAGCTATCAGGGAAGGGGTGATTCAAAAAATTATGGCTTTTATAGCCCCGAAAATTATCGGTGGGGTTTCTGCTGCTTCTCCTGTGGGTGATTTAGGCTTAGAAAAAATGTCTGATGCTTTATCATTACAAGATGTTACTATTCGTCAGATAGATCAAGATATGTTAGTTGAAGGATATTTAAAGAAAATTTAGAATTTAATCTAATTTTGTATGAGAATCTTTAAACAATTTTAGCTATTTTTTTGAGAATTCTTAAAACTAGCTCGAGATCATCTCCTCTATCCAGAGAAAAAGAAATAGATTCGCAATAAATAGGGTGATCTTCTCGAATTAGTTTTAGGAACTTAAAATTAGCCCCGTTACTAATTAATCCGAATACAGGTTTATGATGATTAGGACTTCCTAACATATATCCTAATAGTTGTGGCAATCCTTTTTCAATAGAATAAGCTAGTCCTTTTGTTTCTACTACTAAAATCCAAAATTCTGGTTGAAATACTAATAAATCTAATCTACCCCGAATGGAAAGATCATCTTGTTCTGAAATTTCTACAGTTTTTTCTGCTGTTATGTTAAATGGTGGCAGAAAAAATCCTGCCATTTTTAACAGTGGAGATATTATTACCATTTTAACAATTGTTTCAGCCATTCCATATTCTAAAAGATGACGAAATTCTAATTTAACTTCATCCAAATTTGCTTTTTCTTGTTCTTTTAATTCGGGTAAATTATCACGCCATTCAGAAAATAAGTCGGGACTATCTCTATATTCTAGACCAAATTTTGATTTGAGGTCATGGAGTTGCAGTTGCTCAGCTTGAATAGTTTGTACCATAATAACTATAATTTTTTCAAGTTTAATTAAATAACTATGTTTATTATATAGTAAACGAAAACAAAACTTTATAGGTTGTGACAATCAGATTACTTGTCTTACTCCACCTAGTAAGATATAATATCTTTTAAAAACAAATTTTATGAGCATTTTTAATAAAAACTTTACTTTTTTGAATCGTCCTCCATCTGTATTTTTAATCTTACTAATTGGTTTATTATTCCGTTCATTGATCGCTTTTTGGCTGTTACCTGGTTACGATGAAGGTTATTATTATCTATATACTAAAAATTTAGATTGGAGTTTTTTTGATCATCCTATTTTTGTTGCTTTAACCACTGGTTTTGGTATTTGGTTAACGGGAGTTACTTCTCCTTTTACTTTGCGTATCGGCACGTTGATTTTATATACAGGTAGCCTCTATTTATTATATTTGACCAGTACTAAATTATTTACTAAAAAAGCAGCAAAGATAACGTTAATTTTGGCTTCTATTATTCCTATTTTTCAACTAGCTTTCGGCATTATTACTCTTCCTGATAGTCCTTTGATATTTTTTTGGTCGGCTGCTTTATATTGTGCTGCTGATGAATTTTTTACGAAACGAAATGACACTTATTTACCTAGTTATCGCCTCAGTATTTTGGGTATTTTAATCGGTTTAGCTTGTTTAAGTAAATATCATGGTTTTGTTTTAGGATTTTGTTTAGTGGGTTTTTGTTTGAGTAGTAAAAATCATCGTCATGCTTTAATCTCTCCTTGGACAAGTTTAGGTTTTTTCTTGTTTATTATTACTTTATTTCCTTTATTATTCTGGAATTATCAACACGATTGGATATCTTTACGATTTCAGCTTTTTGACCGCTTTTTACCTGTTCCTAATGCACCGAAAACTACTTATAATTTCTTTAATGCTTTGATAGTTTTATTGGTTAATATTGGTTTATTATTTCCGACTATTGGCTTTCCTTTGTGGTGGGGAGTGGGTAAAGATTTAGTTTTAGACAGTTATCAATTATTATCTCAGCCAAAAATTATCAAAAATTTTAATACTGAAAAATTATTTATCTATTGGATATCGTTACCTTTAACCTTGGGATTAATTATTTTAGGAGGAAAAGAACAAATTCTCGTCACTTGGTCAATGCCGGGTTATTGGAGCATGATTTTATTATTAGGATTGTTTGGGGAACGGTGGTTAAATTATTCAAAAATATGGGTGAAAAGATGGTTGTTTGGTACTGCGATCGCTATTAATACAATTTTGTTATTATTATTGCTACATTTGAATACAGGAATATTTTTTCAATCCCATCAATATGATTTTTTAAAAGGTTTTCTCACCCCGGATGCTGATCCAACAACAGAATTAATTGATGTGGAACAATTAAGAGAAAAAGTCAAGCAATCTCCCCTCTTATTAAACCATTTAAAACAAAGCAATTTTTTATTTACTAATGCCTATTATTTAGCAGGATTAATTGATTTAGCATTAGAACCTTTGCATAATATTCCTGTGACTTGTTTTAGTTATGATAGACGAGGGTTTGACTTTTGGCCAGATACAGATCAATGGCTAGGAAAGAATGCTCTTTATATTACATTAAAACGCTTTCACAAAATACAAGAATTAACCAATGAGTTCCGAGAATTTTTTACAGAAATAAAAGAAATAGGTAAAATAGAAATTGAGAGAGGAGGTGTGGTTGTTAATGTGTTTTATTTCTATGAAGCTAACAACCTTTTGAAACCTTATATATCTACTGAAAACTCTATTAGATAATTTTAAATTTACCAAATAAATCAGAATAATCAAACAAGATCATGGCTAAATTTGGAGCGATTTATTTATCTTTAGAAACGACAGAAAGCTCAATAAAAGAAGTAGATAATCTTGCCGCTATTTTAATAAAAGCAGATTATTTATTTACAGTTCGTTATCATCAAGAAACACCCTGGATACAAATCTATGTTGAGGAACCAGAAAATGTTGTTTTCTACGCTAAAAAAATTGCTAAAATTTTCCCCAATAAAAAAACATTAGGATTAGCAGCTTATACTGTGTCTGACTCCGTAAGTTTTTGTTATTTTCAAGGAGAAGAAATTATCCGTCTTTTACAATCAGGTTTTAACCAAGAAAGACAATGGGAAATCATAGAAGGAGAAAAACAAACATGGGAAGATGAAATATTTAACAAATTAACCCTAAAAATTGGGACGCGGGGAATGGTTAGTTATCATATTCAACAAATTGGAGTATTATTAAATTTACCAGGGTTTGGTATTCCTAAACAGGGCGAACCTTGGACTAAAGAAATAAGACCCCATCCTTAAATACGGGGTTGAAATCAATTAACCCAGGAGTAACTAAAAATGACAATTCCCTTAAACCAAAATCAAACAGAAGAACTACAAAAGTTTTTTGATCAAATTGATCAAGATAATAATGGTAAAATAGATAAAGAGGAATTAAAACAGTTATTAGAAACTATTTGGGGTAACAATACAGACTTTGATATTAACGAAGCGGTGGCATCAATATTTAAAAAATGTGATCTTAATGAAGATGGTTTTATTAGCTTTGATGAATTAGCTTCTTTAGCAAAATAGGATGTAATTGAGTGGCAATTAAAGCAGAAAGTAACCTATAATAGAAAGGTTGTGTAATTATTTTATGTTTAAGTCCTATGGCAGTCCCTAAGAAGAAAACATCTAATAGCAAACGAGATCAACGTAAAGCGCATTGGAAGCGTGTTGCAGCTAAAGAAGCGCAAAAAGCCCTATCTTTAGGTAAATCTGTTCTATCTGGTCGTTCTAAGAGTTTTGTTTATCCTCAAGATGAGGAGGAAGACGACGAAGAATAAAGCTGTTTTGAGTTCATGGGCGATCGCTATTTATGTAGTTTATACTAAAAATCGCGATCGCTTAATTATAACCCGCTTGAATCGCTGTAATCACCACAGTATTAATAATATCTTCTACAGTACAACCCCGACTTAAATCATTGACTGGTTTTTTTAACCCTTGTAAAATCGGACCAATAGCGATCGCACCAGTTTCTCTTTGTACCGCTTTATAAGTATTATTGCCCGTATTTAAGTCAGGAAAGACAAAAACCGTTGCTTCTCCTGCGACTTTTGAATCTGGCATTTTTTGCGCTGCAACAGTCCGGTCAACAGCAGCATCATATTGTATAGGACCTTCAAACAATAGGTCTGGACGGCTTTTTTTTGCCAAAATAGTCGCCTTTTTAACTCGTTCTACATCTTCCCCTATTCCTGAATTTCCTGATGAATAAGAGAGTAAAGCAACTCTGGGAAAAATGCCGAAGGTTTGGGCAGTTTCGGCGGAAATAATTGCTATTTCTGCTAATTGTTCTGCGGTAGGGTTGGCATTAATAGCGCAGTCTCCATATACTAAAATCTTGTCGTCTAAACACATAAAAAATACAGAAGAAACTAACTTATATTTTGGTTGTGTTTTAATCATTTGTAAAGCCGGTCTAATGGTGTTTCCTGTGGTATGAATAGCACCAGAAACCATGCCATCTGCATCCCCTAAATACACCATCATTGTACCAAAATATGAGACATCCATCAACATATCTTTAGCATTTTCTAAGGTAATTCCTTTATGTTTTCTAACTTCATATAAAGTTTGAGTGTAGTCATCTAATTTCGGACTTTTCATTGGGTTAATAATATTAAGACGATTAATATCTAATTGAATACCATGACTTTGTATTGTCTCTTCAATGCGATTTCTTTCTCCCAATAAAGTAACGTCAACGATGTCTTGAGAAGTTAAGGTTGCTACTGCTTTAAGAATACGATGATCTTTGCCTTCTGGTAATACAATATGACGTTTATTTGCTTTCGCGTTTTGAATTAAATTATAAGTAAACATTTTAGGAGTTATTCCCTTAACTTTTATCTTATTAATCAGATTTTCTAAAATAGAAAGATTAACAGATTTATCAAACAGTTCAATACTCCAATTTATTTTTTCTATATCTCTCGGTTTTAAAGAACTATAAATTGTCTGTAAACTAGACGCAGTAGGATAAGTATAAGTATCAACCCAAACTATGGGCAAAGGATTACTCAAACCGGCAATTAATTGAGCAATAGAACTTTCTAAATGACATTCTGTTGTTAAAAGAATACCAGCTAAATTAGGATAATTTGTAGATTGATGTGCTTGCAATGCACCAATAATAACATCCCCTCTATCTGATGGTGTTACCACTAAATCATTATCATGTAATTGAGTAATTGCGTGCTGCATTTGCATAGCAGCAATAAGATAATCAAATACCAAATTATTTAATCTTTTTTCACCGTATAAAACCTTGGCTTTTAACTGTTCTGCTACTTCTCTCATTCTGGGACTATCTAACCTTTTATCATAGGGAATAACTGAAAATAAATAGTTATTTTTCCCGTAGGTTTCTCGTAAAGATTTTGCTAGATTTTTTAGATCAGAATGGGGTACTTTGTTAACAATAATTCCTAAAATATTACAATGTTTTTCTCTGTAAGAATCAGCAACAATTTTCACAGAAAGACTAATTTCTTCTACAGATTTTTGATGACCATTACCTAAAATTAATAGAGAACAGCCTAATGTTTTGGCAATTGCTACATTAATATCAAAAGCAAAAGTAGAATTTTCTCCAACATAATCAGAATTTTCACAAACAATAAAGTCACATTTTTTTTCTAGTTTTTTATATTTAGTAATAATTTTATCTAAAATTTTATCTAGTTTTTCTTCTCCCATAAGATGATTAACTTCAGAATAATATAAACCAAAAGCATCATCATAGGTTTGAGGTAACTTAAAATAGGATAAAATGAGGTCAATATGTTTATCTGGTTTATTATCTATAGGATCTTGAATAATAGGTCTAAAAAAGCCAACTTTAGTGGTTTTTCTAAGAATTAATTCAATAATTCCTAAAGCAATTAAAGATTTGCCAGTACGCGGTTCAATGGTACTTATATAGATAGAATTAGTCATGATTTATATATTAATTTATCAGTAGGTAAGGAAAAAAAGTTGTAAAATAGCTTTGATTAGTCTAGAAATATTAGTAGTGATCGCGTTGCCCCAAGATAGGAATTTATCTAAACTTGTAAGCCGAAATTGAATCTTAATGACTTAGATATTTAGCAGTTGATTAAACCCAGAAAAATTAGCAATTAATCCGACTGTCTCTAATCTAGTTATTGCATAGAAAAGACTGTGCTGCCTTATTCACCACCATCAGCAAAAATAATAAAGTCGCTCCGAATCCAACCAACAGCCCTGGACTTGACAAACTCTACTTTACACCAGTTGAGATCACTCCCTATTGTATCTTGGTCTTCAACACACTCAAGTACCCGCACCTGATCTCCTGTTAGTCCATATTGAGGCGCACTGGAATTAATAGTAGCTTGGGTTCGTACATTAATACGCGAATTAGAATCATTCGCTCTTAAAGTAGAAATACCACGAGCTATATTCGGGGAGGATGTAGAACTACTTTGATTTTGTCCGTAGGGTGCAGTATCCCAATAAACATAGATAGATTTATCAAAAAGACGATAAATTTGTCCTCTGTCTCCTAGTCCAGATTGGCGATAAGCTGCACGACCATTATTATCTTGATAATTCCCTGGTTTATCCCCAACAGGACGTAAATCATAACGTTCACCATTTTCTAGTTGAATTCCCACTGCACCTTGTCTTTGAGAAAAGGTACAAATACCAGAAGAGGTAGCTCTATCTTCCCCCTTCGGATACACATCACAGCGAGCTTCTACAGTATCAGCCTTGACAGGTAAACTAACACCGATGGCAGTAACAATCATGGTCATTACTAACAGTGAATTTTTGAGTTTCATCAGTTAAAAATCTCCTCTCTGAATAAATACACAATATGTATGAAAAAAATCATAAGGACAGATAGAATTTAATCTTTATCATGGTTAGACTTGTTTTCATATTACCTCTATTAGTTATTTCTTCTCAAAAATAACAGATAAATTATTAGCAGGCATTTCAACCTTTTCTTTAAACATCAATCCTTTCTCTTCCGCAACTTTGATAACATCTTCTAAATTTCTTACTCCCCATTCTGGGTTTTGACTGCGTAAAGATTGATCAAAAGATTCGTTACTGGGTGCAGTATGTTTTCCTCCTTGCTTATAAGGGCCATATAAATATAAAATACCTCTTGATGGTAATATTCTATTTGCCCCTTCCATTAACCCTAAACAAGCTGTCCAAGGGGAAATATGAATCATGTTAATATTAACAATTGTAGTGATATTTAGCTCTTGTTTTTCAATCTCCCAACTAGAATTTTCTACATTAATATTAATAGGAGGTTGAATATTATCAATTAAACTTTCTTCTCTCCATGCTTCAATACTATCTCTTGCTATAGGATTAGGATCAGAAGGTATCCAGAGACGAGGACTAAACGCAGGGGCAAAAAAGAGAGAATGTTCACCCGTTCCACTGGAAATTTCTAGGATGTCTCCTGATGATGGAAGTACCCTTAATAAAACCTCTAAAATAGGCTCTCTATTTCTTTGTGTTGCTGGTGCATATTGTTTTAAACTGTTCATAATTACTCCTATGTAAATTAAAGTTTATAAAAATCATGAGCTTAATAATATTAAGTCCCTACAGAATCAGAAATTGCTTCAATAGCTGCTTCTAAAGCTAAAGAAATATGTGTCCAATGAGTCCCCCCTTGACAGAAAACAATGTAAGGTTCTCTTAAGGGTCCATCAGCCGAAAATTCCGAAGTACTACCATCAATAAATGTCCCACCAGCCATCACTAATTTACTCTCATAACCTGGCATTTCTGCTGGTACAGGGTCGAGATAAGAACCCACAGGAGAATAGGTTTGAATGGCACGACAAAAAGCTTTTAACTTCTCAGGAGATCCCAACTTAATGCCTTGAATAATATCCCGACGGGCAACCATAGGGAAAGGGTTAACTTCGTAACCTAATTTATCAAAAACATAGGCAATTAAATGACTTCCTTTCATAGCTTCTCCCACCATTTGGGGGGCTAAAAATAACCCTTGGAATAATAATCTACTTTGATTCAAAGTTGCCCCACCTTCTCGACCAATACCAGGAGAAGTTAACCGACAAGCAGCCGCTTCTACTAATGTTTTCTTTCCTGCAATATAGCCCCCCGTTGTAACAATGGTTCCTCCTAAATTTTTAATCAAAGAACCTGCCATTAAATCTGCACCCACCGCCGTAGGTTCTATGTTTTCTACTAATTCACCATAACAATTATCCACAAAACATACAGTGTTAGAATTTTGTGCTTTGACAATTTTAATAATTTCTTGAATATCCGTAATAGATAAACTAGAACGCCAAGAATAACCACAAGAACGCTGAATTAAAACTAATTTTGTTTCTGGTTTAATAGCAGTTTTTAACCCTTCCCAATCAATTGTTCCCTGGTCGGTTAAGTCTAATTGCCGATAATTAATGTTAAAATCTGTTAAGGAACCTTGACCAGTGCCTCGTAAACCGATTACCTCTTCCAAGGTATCGTAGGGCGCACCGGCCACCGCTAACATTTCGTCCCCTGGGCGAAGTACGCCAAACAAAGCACAAGCGATCGCATGAGTTCCCGATACAAATTGTACGCGAACCATAGCTGCTTCTGCTTGTAGAATCTCAGCCAAAATCTCATCCAAGGTTTCCCGTCCAACATCATCATGACCATAACCAGTTACACTGGCAAAATGATGAACCCCTAGACGGTGATTACGGAAAGCTGTTAAGGTTTTCTTGAGATTTTGCTTGACTTTATGGTCAATTTCCGAAAAAATCGGAATCAGGGCGTTTTCTGCCTCTCTTATAAGCATTAAACTGTCCAATTGTCAACCCCAAACTTTAATCTTGTCGATAGGGATTAATTCAAACTAATGACAAAGTTATGTTCATCCCATTTACTTATACCAAATAAAGGCTTGTATTAGTCATTTAATTGGGAATTTAATTCGGAATTAAATATTAAAATTTTAAAATCTTTGTCACCTAAAAAAAGTTGATACTATCGTCAAGTATAATAAAGATTTGATTACGTTTACATTCAGGTTATTACATGACTGTTGCCACATCTCAAAAACTCCCTTATGACTGGACAATTATTATTTATATGGCATCGATCCATCTCGTTGCCCTACTGGCGTTTTTGCCCGGTAATTTTAGTTGGCAAGCCATAGGTGTCACCCTCTTTTTATATTGGTTAACGGGGGCATTAGGAATTACTTTAGGATTTCATCGGTTGGTGTCTCATCGAAGTTTTCAGTCACCAAAATGGCTAGAATATATATTAGTTTTCTGTGGTACCTTAGCTTGTCAAGGTGGACCGATTCAATGGGTAGGATTACACCGTATTCATCATAAATATTCTGATACTGAACCCGATCCCCATGATTCTAACCGAGGGTTTTGGTGGAGTCATATGGCATGGATGTTACATCAGATTCCTGCTGATAACGATGTACCTCGCTACACTCAAGATATTAATGAAGATCCCTTCTATAAATTCTGTCAAAACTTCATGATTCCTATTCAAGTTGTCTTAGGTTTAATCCTTTATTTTTTAGGAGGTTGGCCTTGTGTCATTTGGGGAATTTTTGTGCGTTTAGTGATGGTATTTCACTTCACCTGGTTTGTGAATAGTGCCACTCATAAATTTGGTTATCAAAGTCATGAATCTAACGATAATTCTCGTAACTGTTGGTGGGTTGCTTTATTAACTTTTGGAGAAGGATGGCACAATAATCACCATGCTTATCAATATTCTGCCCGTCATGGTTTAGCTTGGTGGGAAATTGATATTACTTGGATGACTATTCAAGTTTTACAGTTTTTAGGACTGGCTAAAAACGTAAAATTAGCCCCTGTCTCTGATAATAAATAGTTATTAACTTTGGCAGAAAATTATTTAGCCTCCTCACTGACAAACAGAGGAGGTTTTTTAATCGCCAACAATCAAATAAGTATAAAGAGGTTTACGTGGTAAAGAATCAAGTTTTGTATTAGTTTGTTCTTTAAAATAATAAAAATAGCTATACTTAAAAAACTTAATTATCTTTTTTCATTAACTCTCCCTAACCCGTTCTATAACTAAACGCTTACTTTGAGAAGTTATTCTACACTCCGAAGGCAAGACGAAGTATCAGCAGTTAGAAGTTCCATTTAACAAGAAAATCAATAATCATGCTAGTATGAGATCATAAGAATTATTTTCCTAAGTTGTTGTGTCAATTCCTAATTACAAGCATCTAAGTGAATCTAACTCTCTACAACACTCACTTTAGAGCATTTTTTATGTCAATTTACGTTGGTAACTTATCATACGACGTCACACAAGAAGACCTTACAGAAGTTTTTGCAGAATACGGTACAGTAAAAAGGGTGCAACTACCCACTGATCGAGATACAGGACGAGTTAGGGGTTTTGGTTTTGTGGAAATGGAAACAGAGGACGAAGAAACCGCAGCGATTAAAGCCTTAGATGGTGCTGAATGGATGGAACGTTCCATCAAAGTCAATAAAGCAAGACCGAGAGAAGATCGCAGATCCCAAAACCGAGGTTCCACTCGTCGTTATTAGACTTGATTCTTTAGTTCAAAGTGCGATCGTTATTCTGTTAGACTCTTTTAACTATCAATTGAGAATAACATAAATGAATTGTTCAAGAAGTTTTGAAGAAGGAAGAGGTCTCGGTCAAACCTATTTGTCAAGAGCAATTTTTAAACAGATAAAAGTTGCTGTCCAATAAACCTTAATTCAGGAGATAAGCTTAAATATGACTCAAATTATTCGTGGAGAAAATGAGGGTATTGAATCGGCTTTACGTCGCTTCAAACGACAAGTAAGTAAAGCCGGAATCTTTTATGATATGAAGAAAAATCGGCACTTTGAAACCCCGATTGAAAAACGTAAACGTAAAGCCCTAGCTAAACAAAGACAACGCAAAAGATATTCTCGTTAATAGATAAATAGTCAGGAAATAGTAGGGGTCAACGCTTGTTTACCCTTAATCTGTTGTTATTGTTTATAAAGCCCCGTTGTTAACGACGGGGTTTTAATAAGTATAGTGTAAGAAAAGAATAATAAAACTAAAAGATGAATAATCAAATTAGTTTAATCAAAAGTAAAACAAATAGTTATCTTCCTGAATTACTAGAACGAATTCATAGTAATTATTCTGTTCATAATCACTATAAGAAAAAAAATACATTTAAAATTCTGGACTTATTTGCTGGAATAGGGGGGATGAGAATTGCATTTTCTCGTTCTTACAGTCAATGTGTATTTTCTTCTGAATGGGATAAATACGCACAGAAAACTTATCAATTAAACTTCGGAGAAACACCTTTTGGAGACATTAATAAGATTCATCCTCAAGATATTCCTGACCATGATATTCTCATAGGAGGCTTTCCTTGTCAACCTTTTAGTACCATTGGTAAAAGGGAAGGGTTTCGCCATGAAACCCAAGGTAATTTATTTTACAATATTGCTCAAATTTTAGAAGCAAAAAAACCCTTTTCTTTTCTCTTAGAAAATGTTCCTGGTTTAGTTACTCATGATAAAGGACAAACCTTTGAGATTATCTTGAAAACACTGGATAGTTTAAATTATGATGTTAGATATAGTATTTTAGATGCTGCTTTGTTTAATTTACCTCAAGTCAGAAAAAGAATATATATCGTTGGGTTTTGTCGAGACTATTTAAAAGAAACAGTTAATTTTACTTTTCCAGTGGGTAAGAAAAATAATGTTTTTATCGATCAATTTATTGAAACCAATAAAGAAGGTTATGCAATTAGTAAACATCTACAAAAAAGTTATTTATTCAAAAAAGATGATGGACGACCCCAAATTGTTGATCAAAACTCGAAAATAAAAGTAAAAACTTTTGTGTCTACTTACCACAAAATTCAACGATTAACAGGTACATTTGTCACAGATGGAGAAACAGGATTAAGATTACTTTCAGAGAATGAATGTAAAGCAATTATGGGGTTTCCTAAAGATTTTCAATTTCCCGTTTCCAGAACCCAAATGTATCGACAAATCGGTAATTCTGTTGCTATTCCTGTTATTCATGAAATTGCTGAAAAAATTTATGATTTAATTAAACAACATGGAGATATTACATGGGAAGAATAAACTCCTAAAATTTTAACTTTATTTTATATTTTACTCAAAAAAATCATGAGAATTATTACAATAAAATCATAAATTTATCCCCTATTTGTAGCATTAATTAATAATTATTTTTCTTTCTTAACTAAATATCTGAGTTATTTTAAAAGTCATTGCAAAACGTCTTCTAGAACACCTAAAGTGAAGTTAGACTCGCTATTATTGGAGTTAGATAAAAAACAATGTGAGTTCAATTTTCTGTTATTGCTTAACACTCACAAGATGGGGAGAAAAAAATCATAGATAGGGTTTACCCTTAACCTGCTTGTGTTGAGCTTGAAAATTATCTCCAAGGAGGTATTTAATGAGCGAAAAAGTCCTTGGTAATGTGCGTAATGTGGCCATCGTCGGCCCTTATTCAAGCGGCAAAACCACCCTACTCGAAAGTATATTATCCGTTAGCGGTGCCATTACCCGAAAAGGTAGTATAAAAGAAGGTAATACCGTCAGCGATAGTTCTCCCGAAGCTAGAGATAGACAAATGAGTGTGGAAGTTTCTGCCGCGAGTACCACCCACGATAATATTGAATTTACCTTTTTAGACTGTCCTGGTTCCATCGAATTTGCCCAAGAAACCTATAATGCCTTAGTAGGTGCCGGTGCTGCGATCGTCGTTTGTGAACCCGAAATTAATCGTTTATTAACCCTTGCACCCTTATTAAAATTTCTGGATGATTGGTCAATACCCCATATCATCTATATCAACAAGATGGATCGCTTCAAAGACAGCTTTATGGACGTACTCCACGCCCTAAAAGATGTGTCCACCCGTCCTGTTGTACCGCAACAATATCCCATCCGTCAACAAAGAGAACTCATCGGTTATATTGATTTAATCAGCGAACAAGCTTATCATTATCACCCAGGGAGTCCGGCTGATCCTATTCCTCTTCCCGAACACCTGCAAGCAGAAGAACAAGGGGCCCGTCAAGAAATGTTAGAAGTCTTAGCAGACTTTGACGACCATTTGTTAGAAGAATTAATCGAAGATATTCAACCACCACAAGAAGAAATACTCAAAGATTTAAAGCAGGATCTCAGTGCAGACTTAATTGTACCGGTTTTCTTTGGTATTGCCGAACAAGACTATGGGATACGACCCTTACTGGATGCTTTAGTTAAAGAAACCCCTGCACCCAATATTACAGGAGAACGTCGGGGACTAGAAAACAAAACCGATGGAGAAACCTTAGTACAAGTATTAAAGACCTATTTTACCCCTCAAGGTGGTCAACTTTCCTTGGTCAGAGTATGGCAAGGTGAAGTTAAAGAAGGAATGTCCTTGAATGGGGTTCGCGCCGGTGGTATTTATCGGGTTATGGGACAACAACAAATTCCTATACCCAGTCAAACCGCATCTTTAGGGGAGATCGTTGCCATTGCCCGTTTAGACGGTATTAAAACAGGGGAAACCCTATCCAGTCAAGATCAACCCAGTGAACTGTTACCCAAAGCAGACACTTTAGAACCGGTCTATGCGTTAGCTGTTACTCCTGAAAAACGCAAAGATGAAGTGAAACTCAGTGCAGCCATAGCTAAACTGATAGAAGAAGATCCATCCTTGCATTGGCAACAACACGGGGACACCAAAGAGGTTATTTTGTGGGGACAGGGTGAAATACATTTGAAAGTCGCTTTAGACCGTTTGAGTCGTAAGTATAAACTACCTATGACCACTCATTTACCCCAAGTACCCTACAAAGAAACCATCCGAAACGGGCAGAAAGTTCATGGACGTTATAAACATCAAAGCGGCGGTCATGGGGCCTTTGGAGACGTTCATCTAGATATTAAACCCTTACCCAGAGGAGAAGGTTTCCACTTCCATCAAACCATCGTTGGGGGTGTGGTTCCTAAACAATATATTCCTGGGGTAGAAATGGGGGTTAAAGAATATTTGGATCACGGTCCTTTGGGTTTCCCTGTGGTGGATGTAGATGTTACTTTAACCGACGGTTCCTATCATTCTGTGGATAGTTCTGAACAGGCGTTTAAACAAGCTGCGCGCATTGCTATGACCGATGGAATGCCTTTATGTCATCCTGTGCTATTAGAACCTATTTTATCCGTTAACGTATCGGTTCCTGCTGAATGTACCGCTAAGGTGTTGCAGTTGGTGAGTGGACGACGGGGACAAATTCTCGGTTATGAAAGTTTAACTGAGTGGAAAGGTTGGGATCAAGTAACAGCTTATTTTCCTCAAGCAGAGATGCAAAACTTTATTATTGAACTGCGATCGCTGACTATGGGTGTGGGTACGTTTACCTGGACTTATGACCATTTACAAGAGGTTCCTGATAAGGTTACAAATAAAGTTTTAACTGCTAATGGTAACGGGAAAAATTAAGCTTTTTCTGATTGATTTAGGTTCGTTTTAAAGATTAGGGTAGATTAATCTCTGCCCTTTTTTGTCTAATTGAAAGTTGATTATGCTAGAATAACGGCAAATACATTTATTAACGTCTAATGCAACTATATGAGGTTATTTGGAAAGAGCAATTTGTTGAAAAATTAGCAATCAAGCACGGTGTTACAACGAATGAAGTTGAGGAAATTTTGTTTTCTCGTCCTCATGTTCGTAAAGCACAAAAAGGACGAATAAAAGGAGAAGATTTATACGTTGCTTATGGTCAAACCAATGCAGGTAGATACTTGATAGTCTTTTTTGTTCGCAAAAATAAAACCTCAGCATTACCAATCTCAGCAAGAGACATGACTCAATCAGAGCGTAGATACTATGACAAACAAACCTAATGCAGTCGCCCCCATTCCTGAAGAATTTTCTAGTTACGAAGCAGCAGCAGAATTCTGGGATACTCATGATACAACTGACTATTTAGATGACTTTGAAACTGTAGAATTAGAAGCGGAGTTACAACAGCGACATTTTGAAGTTGAAATTGATCAGGATATTATGGAAGTTTTATCTCAACAAGCTCAAAAAAAAGGTATTGCTATCAGTCAATTAGTAAATGATGTATTGAGAGAAAAACTAGAAAAAGCAGCTTGAAAAAACTGATTGATATCTTCTAGAGGTTTAGTGATGTATAAAAATGAGATACTTGATGAAATTCACAAGTATAGGGATGAATATGCTAAATCATTTGAATATGATTTAAGAGCGATTTTTAATGACTTAACCTGCATTATTCATGAAGAAAAAACAAAACCTAAAAAATAAGAAATTGGCATCAAAAATGATTTTTTATGAAATAGATTTTTTTAAAATCGTGAATCTGGCTAATCCAATCACTAAAAACTAGCGAAAAAGTGGAAAAAATACTCAATTTATGTCATAGAGACACACCAATCCTGTGAGGCATAGATGTTAGGAAAAAGTAAATTGTTGACCCGAAGATAATCGTTGTACCATTAAGAGAATGTCATCCCGAAAAGGACAATGAGCAGCTAATTCTACTAGGGTTCTTCTAACAGAAACACTAACTTTGGCAGCTATTTTTATAATGGTTTCCCTCAGACGAGAAACTTGAGCAGTCGCCAATCTTGTCCCCTGTGCAGAAGCCCGAAGTTCAAGCATTAAAATATAAGCAGCTTGACATAAAAATAAGCGAAATTGATTAACAATAAATTTATGGCAACTGAGACGATCTGCTGATATTCCTAGTTTCAATTCCTTGATTCGATGCTCAGAAGTCGCCCCTCTCTGGACATAAAAATTATCATAAAGTTCTTGGGAATCTGTCTCTAAGTTAGTCACCAAAAATCGAGGATTGCCCCCTTTTTCTAACCATTCTGCTTTCATCACAATTCGACGAGGTTTTTTCCAACTTTTTGCAGCATAATATACATCATCAAATAAACGAGACTTTTCTTGAGTGCGAAAATATTGTAATCGTGCCAGATCAAGGAGATAATTTATTTTTCGTTTTAAAACAGCATTACTGGTAAAACCAAAAACATATTTGACATCTTTTTGTTCGCAAAGATTCATGATTTCGGGTAAAGAAAAACCTCCATCTCCTCTCAAGATTATTTTGACATCAGGCCAAGCTTTTCTTAAACGCCAAAACAACCATCTTAATAATCCTAAAACCCCTTTACCTGCGTGAGAATTCCCCGGTCTTAATTGTACAATTAAAGGATAACCAGTTTTGGCTTCATTAATTAATACAGGAAAGTAAATTTGATGTCTATAATAACCATGAAATAAGCTTAACTGTTGATGTCCATGAGTGTAAGCATCAAATCCATCTATGTCTAATACTATTTCTTCTGGTTTTACGAGATGATTCTGAAGGAATTTGTCGAGAAAAAAACGACGGATTCTTTTAATTTCTTGTTTAGTTATTCCATTTTCTAGTCGACTAATTGTCGCTTGACTGGCTAATAATTCTGCCCCTATTTCGGGGATTTTATAGCAATAGACAGGCTAGTTAGGACACATAAATTATATTTTAAGGGAACAGGGAACAGGGAACAGGGAACAGAAAAATGTCCTAATAGCTTTGGCGACTGCTATATCACAAATAATTTTGAAAATTGGGTCATGACGTAAGTAATTACTATCATTAGTATCTTCATATCCTGCTGCTATTTGATAGATTCTTTGACTTACTAACTGAAGCAGTGAATGTTTGACTTTATGTTGTTCTCTATCGTCGTCTAAGCAAGTTGAAATTCCTTGAGCCACTTTCAGATTTTCTTCTGCTTGCTTAACCAATAATAATCCGACATCTGAACTTAAGTCTAGTCCCGAAAAATTAACTTTCAATGGTTTCTCTACCTTAAAATTAAAGGGCAGTTTTTCTGAGGACTTTTTCATTGATTATTGATGGGCTTATTTAACTTTTATCCCTTTCTTTATTTTAGCCTAAAATAAAATTTTTGTAAACTATTTTTACCTCTTATTTTTGACAATTAAATAATCAATAGTTAGTAATAGATAAAATTTACAGACTGTTATGGGGTTCAAATCTCAATATTCCTGACTGCATAAGGCTTTCAGGCTTGTTTTCAAATCTCTCATGAATAATACAGGTTAGATGAATTAGCAAGAAAAGCATTAAATGATTCATCACAAGGAAAAACAAAGAAAATAGGATTTGATGAAATATGAAGTCAGAATTATAAGATTTTATTAAACTATAGCATTTCCCATAGCTGTGAGGTACACTTTAAGTGACTCTATTTTTCTTTTGTTAAATCTTCCACAATATTCAATGGAAAAACTATGTACCTCATAAGTCTGGGAAATGCTATACTTAAGCTTAATAGTTTAAATTTAACAAAAGAGTAAATCTTATTTAAAATCAGGATTAATCTATGCCATCAATTGAACAAAACAAAAAAAGATGGAATACTTATTATGACTGGAAAGACAAAGGTAACGAATGGTCATCAAGTTGGGGTGGTGTTGATATCCAATGGTACGGAACAATTCTACCTCGTATTCACCGATTTATACCTACAGGAACAATTTTAGAAATAGCACCAGGTTATGGTAGATGGACAGAATTTCTTAAAGAATATTGTGAGCAGTTAATTATAGTTGATTTATCTGAAAAATGTATCGAAGAATGCCAAAAAAGATTTAGTTCTTGTTCAAATATTACTTACTTAGTAAATGATGGTAAATCACTTGATATGATTGCAGATGAATCCATAGATTTTGTATTTAGTTTTGATTCTTTAGTTCATGCTGAAAAAGAAGTAATAAACTCCTATCTTCAACAGCTATCTACAAAACTTACAAAAAATGGTGTAGGTTTTATACACCACTCTAACTTAGGGGAATATTCAAATTATTATTCTTTATTAGGAAAAATTTTAAGACCACTTCCAAGAGGAAAAGAATTCTTAAGAAGAAAATATCAAATTACAGATAATCCTCACTGGAGAGAATCAAGCATGACAGCTAAAAATTTTGAACAATATGCTAAAGATACTAACTTACAATGTATTAATCAAGAAATAATAAACTGGGGAAGCAAAAATTTAATTGACTGTTTATCTACATTTACAAAGAATAATTCTAAATGGAAATCTAATAATAGAATAATGAGAAATAACAAGTTTATGAGAGAAGCAAAATATTTAAAAGAATTATCTAAACTATATGGAAATCGCTGTTAAATCGAAATTTCCTAATAGCAAATTAATTATTTGTTCTAGATCGTATTTTCTCATCGCTCATGTTTATTTGTATGAGGAGAACCCAAAAACCACTTTTTTCAGTATCATTAATCAGTGAATTTTTATTAATTTGACTAAGCTTTTCTTTTTTTTCCGAAACTTTTGTACCCCTAAAGGAGTCGTAAGCTGTTAAACTAGATAGATTAAGCACTTAGTTTAACCTCTCCTTAGATTATCATTACTGCGCCTATGGTTCATGTTAAGCGCATCGAATTATCTCATTTTAAATCTTTTGGTGGCACCACTGCCATTCCTTTTTTACCTGGGTTTACGGTGGTCTCTGGTCCCAATGGGTCGGGTAAGTCTAATATACTCGATGCTTTATTATTTTGCTTGGGTTTGGCTACGTCTAAGGGAATGCGGGCCGAACGATTACCGGATTTAATTAATCATAATCATAGCAATAATCGCAAGACAAAAGAAGCTTATGTTTCTGTTACTTTTGATGTTTCAGATTTGACAGATTTGGAAGAATTTAGTCGAGATAATCCTCCTATTACTAAAATAGCATTAACAGAAGCAAATAGCAATAATGGTAATGGAAATAATGTTGAAGAAACAAACACAGAAAATAGTTTAATTGCTAGTAGTGAATGGACTGTTACTCGACGTTTACGGGTGACAAAAGGGGGAAGTTATTCGTCAACTTATTATATTAATGAGCAACCTTGTAATGTTAGTCAACTCCATGAACAATTAAACCGTTTGAGAATTTATCCTGAAGGTTATAATGTTGTGTTGCAAGGGGATGTGACTCGCATTATTAGTATGAATGGTAAAGAAAGAAGGAATATTATTGATGAGTTGGCCGGGGTGGCAGAATTTGACCGTAAAATAGAAAAAACAAAGGAAACCTTAGAAGAAGTTCGGGAACGGGAAGAACGTTGTCAGATTATTGAAACGGAGTTAAAACGTTCTTTGGAACGGTTAGCTGCTGATAGAATTAAAGCAGAAAAATATCAGAAATTGAAAAAACAAATTCATGAAAAACAAGGATGGGAAACGGTCTTAGTTTGGAAGTTATTACAGCAAAAAATATCTCGTTTGAAAACTCAAATTACTACGGGGGAACAGGAAGAACAAAAATTAAATCAAGCTATTAATGATTTGGCTGAAAATATTCAAGAAAATACTGCTAAATTAGAAGAATTAAACCTGCAAGTTAAAGCACTAGGAGAAGATGAACAGTTAACTATTGCTTCTCAACTTGCTACTCAAAAAGCACAACGAAACCAAAGAGAACAAAGACAACAAGAATTAAATGATTTAATTATACAGACGGAAAAAGAAATTAGTGAAACTGAAACAATTATTAGCCAACAAAAACAAACTTTATCCCAACTAACTCAGAATAGTAATAGTTTACAACAAGAAACTTTGCCTCTGCTAAAAGAACAAAGAGATAGAACTTATCAAACCTTAGAAATGGTTAGACAACAAGCAGCAGCAGTTGCGGAAGCGTCTGATGCTTGGGTACAAGAACAGGCAAAATTAAGTCGTCAAATTTCTACTTTACAGGATACATTAAATCCTCAGTTAACCCAACAAGCACAGTTAAAAGAACGTTATCAACAGTTGCAAAATAATATTAGTGGCGAAAGTAAACAACTAGAAAATATTGATTTAGAATTAAACAGTCAAGAACAAGAATTTAAACAATTATCCATTCCCCATGAAGAAAAAATACAACAGCTTGCTCAACAATTATCAACCGCAGAACAAGATAAAAGCATTCTCCAAGAAACCCAAACTCGCTTAGATAAAGAATATCGAGAAAAACAAAGACAATTAGATCGTTTAGAAGCTTCTCAGCAAGCACAAAAAGAAGCTCAAGGAACCTATGCAACCCAACTGATTCTAAGTTCAGACTTACCTGGTGTTTGTGGTTTAGTAGCACAACTTGGACAGGTTAAACCGACTTATCAATTAGCCTTAGAAATTGCTGCTGGATCACGTTTAGGACAAATAGTAGTCGAAGACGATACTATAGCTGCTGCTGGAATTAAGCTCTTAAAACAAGCAAAAGCAGGACGGGCAACGTTTTTACCATTAACAAAAATTAGACCCTATCGTGGACAAAACAATGAAAGTTTACGCCATGCACAAGGGTTTATTGATTTAGCTGTTAATTTAGTGCTTTGTCGTCCTGAACATGAAAAAATATTTTCTTATGTTTTTGGTAATACTGTTGTTTTTGAAACCTTGAATGATGCCAAATATCATTTAGGAAAACAGCGTATTGTTACTCTGGAAGGAGACTTATTAGAAACCAGTGGTGCGATGACGGGAGGAAGTCGTCCTAAACGTTCTTCGATTCGTTTTGGAACTTTAGTTCAGGGTGAATCTCAGGAAATTAAATCCTTAAAACAAAGATTAGCTGATTTAGAAGAGTTATTATCTCGTAACCAGCAAAAATTACAACAAAAATCTGAACAAATTAAACAATTATCTGATGAGTTAACCGAAGCAAGACAAAGTGGACGAGAACAACAATTAAAACGTCAACAGTTAGAAAAAGAACTTAAACGACTACAAGAACAAAAACAAAAATTAAGCTTACAGTTATCTCGTCATAAACAAGAATCAGAAACCTTATATAGTCAATTAAAAATTATTGCTGCTGAAATTCCCCCATTAACTATAGAATTACAACAAAAACAAGATAGACTTAAACAATTAGAAGAATCTCATAGTCATAGCGAATGGCAAGAAATTCAAACCTTAATTAAAAGTCAAGAGATCCAACTACAAGAAAGAGAAAAAGAACTACGTCAAGGAGAAAATAAACTACAAGAAATTGACCGTCAATTGTCTTCTTTAGAGGAAAAAATCAAAGAGAATTATAACAAAATAGAATCACAAAAAGAAAACACCGTCAAGTTAAACACTGAGAAAATTGACATTAATAAACAGTTAGAAACTATCAAGGATAAAATTAGTAACTTAGAAACTGTCTTAGCAGAATTAACACAAAAATTAGGGGAAACCAAAAAAGAACGAGATAGTCTAGAAGAACAATTAACAACCATCAAGAAAAATCATCAACAAAAAATATGGAATTTAGAAAAATTACAAATCACTCAACAGGAAAGAAAAGAAACATTAATTACTCTAGAAGAAGAACAAGAAAGCAAAAAAAATGAATTACCAGAACCCTTAGCAGAAGTACCCTTACTCTCAGAAATTGATGAAACTACCACAGATTTAACTCCCCATATCGAACAATTACAAAAAGAAATTCGTAACGGACAAAAACGCTTAGAAGGGATGGAACCCGTTAATATGTTGGCCTTAGAAGAACATCAAAAAACCCAAGAAAGATTAAACGAACTCACCGAAAAATTGACCACTATTCAAGGAGAAAGAACCGAATTATTACTAAGAATAGAAAACTTTACCACCCTAAGATTTAGGTCTTTCAAAGAATCCTTTGACGCTGTTAATGAGAACTTTCAAAACATTTTTGCAACCCTCTCCCAAGGAGACGGATACTTACAATTAGAAAACGAAGAAGATCCCTTTCAAGGAGGATTAAATCTCGTCGCACACCCCAAAGGAAAGCCCGTACAACGCTTAAGTTCTATGTCAGGGGGAGAAAAATCATTAACCGCTTTAAGCTTTATTTTTGCCCTACAAAGATACCGCCCTTCTCCATTTTATGCCTTCGATGAAGTAGATATGTTTTTAGACGGGGCCAATGTTGAAAGACTCTCAAAAATGATTCAAAAACAAGCACAACAAGCACAGTTTATTGTTGTTAGTTTACGTCGTCCTATGATCGAAGCATCTCAAAGAACTATCGGCGTAACTCAAGCAAGAGGGGCTTATACTCAGGTTTTAGGTATTAAAATATAACAAAAATTAGTTTTAAACTGATAGCTAAAGACTGAGAATTTGTTAAATTAATAAAGGAAATAAAATAACCCCAAAGTCACCATTATGGCTGAAGATAAAAACAACAGAAACGATAATGATTGGATTAAACAGCTAGTCCTCATGGGCATTGGTACAACCTCACTAGCTGCGGAAAAATTAAAAGAAGTCAGCGAAGAATGGGTCAAAGAAGGTAAAATTAACCCAGATCAGGCACAAGGTTTCGTTGACGATATCATGGACCAGATCAAAACAGGACAAGGTAACTTTGAGAACAACATGGAACGTGAATTACGTAATATGTTGCAAGACTTAGGGGTTCCCCGTCAAACCGAAGTCGATGAGTTACGTGGAAGAATCGATCGCCTAGAAAGACAAGTGAGGGACTTAGAAAACAAATTATGGCGTTAAAAACAGCTAGTAAAGGAAAAAATCGATCCATGCGCGAAATTTTCATTAGTTTCGGGGTTATTGCCGGTTTTAGTTTATTGTTACTACTAAATTCTTTTTTTGGTAACTCCAACAAACAAACAGCGATCGCCTCAGAAAATACCTCCAACATCACTAAAGAGACACTCATGGCTTTAAATATTAATAACAGAGAAATTACCCAAGAAGAGATAGAGAACGCCCTTACCACCGAGTCTGGACTCAAATACATTGACCTTAAAGTAGGGGACGGAGACAGTCCACAAAAAGGACAAAATGTTACAGTACACTACACCGGAACTCTAGAAAATGGCAAAAAGTTCGATAGTTCCCGCGATCGCAACCAACCCTTTTCCTTTAAAATTGGTGTAGGACAAGTGATCAAAGGATGGGATGAGGGAGTTGCTTCGATGAAAGTAGGTGGCCAACGTCTCTTAATTATTCCCCCCGATTTGGGTTATGGTTCCCGAGGTGCCGGTGGAGTAATTCCTGGCAATGCAACCTTAATTTTTGATGTGGAATTATTAGGTACTAAATAGTTCAAAAGTTTTCAGTGAGCAGTTATCCCGGGATGTCGGGGTGAAAACCTCCGTTACACAAACATTAACGATGGGATGAAACCCCGACCAACAAATATAGCAGTCGAAGCATAGATTAGGAAATGTTAGAATAAACTCAGTCCCAAACTCGCTTTAGATTAAGGCTAAACCCCGGTAACACCGTTTCTCCAGATAACTGATTGGGATTTCCCAACGCTTCCACTTCTTGCCCCGAACGGTAAATCTCCACTTGTTTATTTTTCGGGTTAATCAACCAACCCAACTTTGCCCCATTCTCCCTATATTCTTCCATCTTGGCTCGCAGGTCTTTGAGGGGATCATTTTTGGAACGCAACTCTACCACAAAGTCGGGACAAAGGGGAGCAAAACCTTGACGTTGTTCTGGGGTAAGAGCATCCCAACGAGCTTGACTCACCCATGAAGCATCAGGAGAACGATTGGCACCATTGGGTAACTCAAATCCCGTAGATGAGTCAAAAGCTTCGCCATTGCCCCCTTCTTCCTCAATCCATCTAACCAGAAATTGACATACTCCCACCACTAATTGCTCCGCTAAGCTACGCAATATAGTGGGGGATTCTCTCCGTATCACTACTAGAGATTCCTTGTTCAACGAGACAACTTAGATTATCAATGTTACCATTAACAACCCAGAGGTCGGACTCTCCCAAGGCTATGGAGTCGGTTTCGATATGCCCTACCGTACCGTTGAGATAATTTCCCAAATATTTCAAACCCCTTTTAAGTATATTAATTGCTGCGTTATGATCCCTATCTAAGACTGTTTTACAATTAGGACATTGATGAGTTCTGGTACTTAATGACTTCTGAACTCTTGTACTACAAACTGAACAGTCTTGAGTGGTGAAATGGGGAGGTACAGCAATACAAACAATGCGATAAATCTTAGCAAAATAATTCAACCATTGGGTGAATTGATACCAAGACGCATCAGAAATAGATTTAGCAAGTTTACGGTTTTTAACCAAGTTTCTAACTTTTAAAGCTTCATAGACCACCAGATCATTAGACTGGACTAACGCCAAAGCATCTTTAATTGCTTTGTCTTTACGCTGTCTTGATACTTTAAGATGAAGCTTGGCTACTTTTACCCGTTGCTTGTGATAGTTGTTAGACTGTCTCGAACCTTTACGGAACCGTTTTGAT
>NZ_JASJEB010000118.1 GCF_030064895.1 Crocosphaera sp.
CCCCGTCTCCCCGTCTCCCCGTCCCCCCGTCCCCCCGTCTCCCCAAAAATAGCGATCGCCAAAGATAAAGCCTTTAATTTTTATTACCCTGATAATCTAGAGATTTTAGAACAGTTAGGGGCGAAACTATGTTACTGGAGTCCTCTAGAAGATGAGAACTTACCCAAAGATACTGCTGGTTTATATTTTGGGGGTGGGTTTCCCGAAATGTTTGCTGAGGCGTTATCTAGAAACAAAAAAGCTTTAGATACAGTTAAACAAGTAATTATCAAAGGAATGCCCACCTACGCTGAATGTGGGGGCTTAATGTATCTGTGTGAAAAAATTGTTGATTTTGAAGGCAAAACTTGGCCAATGGTTGGTATTTTGCCCACCACCGCTAAAATGGGCAAAAAATTAACACTAGGATATAGACAAGCGATCGCCACTGGTTCTAATTTTCTGTTGAATGAAGGGGAAACCGTTTGGGGTCATGAGTTTCACCGTTCTGAGTTAACCATTTTGCCTTCTCAACCTTTATTTAATCTATCGAGTTGGCAGAAGAATACCCTCAGTTATGGCGAAGGATGGCACTGTTATAATCTTCATGCTTCCTATGTACATCTACATTTTTGGGGTTGTCCGCAGATAGCTGAAAAATTTTTTCGTTCTACCCTTGATTTTTCCCGGAACCTTGCGTTAGACTAGGCACAGTTAAACATAAAGTAATATCCGTTCAGGAAAAACAGGAGGTGATGCCCATGTCAGATAGTAGTAGTAAAATCGTGGGTCTCTTGGTTGAAGTTAGCCGGCTGTGCGCCGGGGCTGTACTCTAGAAGTTAAGTCCCCTTGGATCTAACTTAGGCTGGAGTTCCTTCCGGCAGTTAGGTTTCAACCAGAGACCCGCCAAAAAGAATTTAACCCCCGAGTTCCCATTGGTCTTTGACTGATGGGAACTCGGGGTTTTAGGGGATCAAGATAGGATTTTATTTCCCATCTTGAAAAACCTCTTACTTGAGTTCGATATACTTAGGCTGTTCTTGAATATGGATGGTATCAACAAAACGAGCTGTCTGAGACTGACTGGAGATAACCAAACTTTGGGTTCTGGCACCACCGTTGAAGAAACGAACCCCTTCCATCAAAGTTCCAGGAGTAATACCACAAGCAGCAAACAGTACGGTTTCACCACTGGCTAACTCGCTATCGGTGTAAACGCGATCAGGATCTTCGATACCCATCTCTTTAAGACGAGCCAAGTTTCCTTCACGGCTTTCTCCGATTAAACCGGTTTTGACGACTTCAGGATCATAAATTAATTGTCCTTGGAAGTGACCGCCTAAACAACGCATGGCAGCCGCGGAAATTACACCTTCAGGAGCAGCACCAATACCCATTAAGGCGTGGATGTTGGTTCCAGCAAAGCCACAGGAAATAGCAGCAGAAACGTCACCATCGCTGATGAGACGAACTCTTGCGCCAGCAGTACGAATTTCTTGAATTAATTCTTTGTGACGAGGACGATCCATCACCACAACAACTAATTCCTCAACGCTACGTTCTAGGCAGTCTCCTAAGATTTGTAGGTTTTCGGTAGCTGATTTATTAATGTCAACGTGACCTTTAGCTGCAGGAGGGGCGGCTAACTTCTTCATGTAGAAGTCAGGAGCAGCGAATAAACCACCTTTTTCGGAGATAGCCAAAACTGCCATAGAACCGTTTTGTCCGTAAGCAACCAAGTTGGTTCCTTCACAGGGATCAACAGCAATGTCAATTTCAATCAATTCTTCTGGGTTACAGTAAGCTTTGGCATTTTCCTGGGTACAAATGCCAACTTCTTCACCGATATAGAGCATGGGAGCATCATCCCGTTCCCCTTCTCCAATGACGATCCGGCCACGCATATGAATTTTGTTCATTCTTTCGCGCATGGCTTCTACTGCGACTTCGTCAGCAGTATTTTTCTCGCCTTTACCCATCCATTTTGCTGAAGCGATCGCCGCTTGTTCGACAACTTCAATAATTTCTAAACCTAGTGTGCTTTCCAAGGTACGTCCTCCCTATCTGCTTATCTTATGTTCTTAGGCGTGGTCTGAAATTTAAACCTTAGTCAAAAGTCTATCAGAGTTCGGGTATCTCATTAAATTTTTTCTTAAGAAAATGCCAAAACAACCGATATAAAAGGGCATTAGCCAGTAAAAATACTAATCTTTTAAAAAAAAATTCAAAAATTCTTCACCAAAAGAGAATCTTGTGCTAAGATAAATAATTGTCGGTGAAAAAAACTAATTTAGTTTCTGACCTGACGGGGGCGTGGCGGAATGGTAGACGCTACGGACTTAAGGAAAATTGAGCCTTGTTAGAGAAATCTTTCAAGTGTAAGCTCTCAAACTCAGGGAAACCTACGTCTAGTTTAATAGATAAGGCAATCCTGAGCCAAGCTAAACCCGAAAGAGTTTAGAAGGTGCAGAGACTCGACGGGAGCTACCCTAACAGATTAAGCTGAGGGTAAAGGGAGAGTCCAATTCTCAAAGCTCAGATGATGCAGTAGCGAAAGCTGCAAGAGAATGAAAATCCGTTGATCGCGAGATCGTGAGAGTTCAAGTCTCTCCGCCCCCATAATCGCTTCGCTTGAAGTCAGAAGTAGGAAGTCAGAAGTCAGAAGTTTTTTGAATGGTTTTAATTTCTGTGCGACGGCTTCGGAACTTATCTAAACCTATCTCCTCCTGGGAGATGTTAAGGACTGGTAGCTCTGTGTGAGTTGACTTCTGACTTGTTGAAATTTTATCAATCGAGTTGGGAAAATGATAGCTATTTATCCAGGAAGTTTTGATCCCATTACCCTTGGTCATCTTGATATCATTGAGCGAGGGGTTGTCTTGTTTGAAAAGGTGATCGTGACAATCATGTATAACCCCAGTAAAAAACCGTTGTTTTCTGTGAAAAAAAGGATTGAGCAGATTACTGAGTGTACGCAACATTTACCCGGGGTTGAGGTGGATAGTTATACGGGTTTAACTGTCGATTATGCCAAACTACGCAACGCTCAGGTATTGTTGAGGGGTTTACGGGTGTTGTCTGATTTTGAAAAAGAGTTACAAATGGCTCATACTAATAAAACCCTAGCTCAAGAGGTGCAAACTATTTTCTTGGCTACCAGTAAAGAGTATAGTTTTTTAAGCAGTAGTACGGTTAAAGAAATTGCGCAGTTTGGTGGCTCTGTTTCTCATTTGGTTCCTGAAAATGTTAATCAGGATCTTAGGAGTTATTATAACATGAATCAGGCCAAAATAGGTAATTAGATTTTAGTTAAAATTAATAATATTAATGATATTTTTTTGAGGGAGTATTAACGTTATGACTATTATTCTTAATAATCTTGACCCTGAAATTTTAGAAAAGTTAGAAACTCAAGCAACTTCTCATGGTCGCAGTTTAACAGATGAAATTGAGTTTATTTTGAGAAAGGAATTAATTAAGGAAAATTTAGAGGATAATGTTAGTCAGTTAGAATGGCATGATTTTATTGAGAAAACAGCAGGTTCTATAGATGACGAGACATTTGTTAGACACCCTCAAGGGGACTATCCTATGAGAGAGGAATTAGAATGATATATTTACTTGATAGTAACACTTGTATTGTCTATTTAAAGTTTGCAGATTCTAGCGTAAAAACTCGTTTAGATAGTTTATAAGCTAGTGATATTGCAGTTTGTTCTGTGGTTAAATCTGAGTTGTTTTATGGCGCAATGAAAAGTCGTAAAAGAGAGGAAAATATTAATAAACAACGTCAATTTTTTAGCCGTTTTGTCTCTCTTCCTTTTGATGATAAATCGGCAGAAATTTATGGAGTTATTCGAGCAGACTTAGAACAAAAAGGAACTCCTATCGGTGGTTATGATTTACAAATTGCTGCCATTGCGATCGCTAATAATTTAACTCTTGTAACTCATAATATTAGGGAATTTGGACGTATTGAAGGTTTATCATACGAAGATTGGGAAGTAGTTGGCTGAAGAGAATTTATCAATATTAATGATATTTAAGGTGGGGTTGGAGTCAGAAGTTTCTCCCCCCACTTCAATTTGATAGCAGTACAAAAATTAGTTAGGAAACTTTTTGTACCTTTATAGTTAATTCCAATAGAAATGAGACAAAACGTATCTATTGTATCGTCGCAATAGTAAGTAGTTATGTTGTCACAATAGTGAGCATCCTGCTCACACTACTATGTCTCAAACTTATTTGAAACTACTATAAGTCTCATTGCAACGACTTAGTTGCGTCGGCGAGTGAATCCTAACATTACGCTGACAAGGATAGCAACAATAGAAGTTGGTTCGGGGACAGGTTCACCATTAATAATACCTATTGCTTCTAAATCAAATCCTCCTGGACCAGGAGGTGTTGGGAAAGGGTCAAAAATGGGACGGTTTTCTGAATCTAAAAATGCTCCATTCCCAGGAATATCCACAATGCGAACAAAGTTAATGTTATCGAGATCAACCACACCTGTTTGTACTAGGGAAAAATCGCTTAAAACATCCAAATCAAAAGGAGTTCCCCAAGAATTTAGAATAAAATCATCAGGTACAACGACCCCGTTATTGACGTGCTTTCCTGCTAGGTTAAAAACCCTTGTCGGGTCAATTACTCCTATAGGATCAACAGGATTTTCTGTTCTAGAAATACTGGGAAAGCGAATAAAATCAATGCCATTTGTTGAAACTTCAACATAGGCTAATTCGGCAAATAAATTACCCGTATCAGCAAAGCCAAATCCATTTTCAAAAACAGCAAAATCGGCTCCATCACCATTAATAATTGCTCGATCAAAAGTTAAAGTAATCTGTCCTGGTGATACTCCATCCGTAATTTGTTGTTCTGTTAATTCTCCTAAAGAAGCAATATCAACAGATACTGCTGTTACAGGTCCTAATGTCTTTTCTGGAGTTTGGAATTGAATATCAACACCAGGGGCAGGTAGATAGTTAATAAATCCTGTTGCCCAGGCTTCAAAAATTGGATTAACGATGTTATTATCAGAAACAATCCCTAGTCCATCACTTCCTACAAATCCAGGTATTCCTGAGTCTATTGTACCAGGATCATTAGCAAAACCTGAAAACTCTTGAGCATTTGCTTGACTATTAAATAAGGTTAAATTCAAGGTCAATACTGTCAAGCCGATTTTAGAAAAAACACTGATTTTCTGCATTAATTTTTCTCTATTTATTTAGATTTTTGTTAGGCACGATCAACAATATTCCTGTTTGATAATCAGTTAAGGATATCTTTAAGGAACAGATTTGCTAGTATATTTCCCAGAAAACAAGTCAGTAATTGATTTTTGCACAATTTTTTAGTAAATTACTCTCAATCAATTCAACTAAGATTGCTTAAAGCAAGAAAAGTTAATAGTTTGAGCGTAGGGAAGTATGGGAGAATAAGAATAATATCTCCCCAGAGAAATGATATGAACCACAATCTGTACCTCGCAGATAATTGATGAACGTGGGTTGATTAATCGGCGGGCATTCTGACTAAGAGACGTTTGAAGGTCTCATCACAGTTGCGGGACAGCGACGGATTTACACCGAACTTTCCCCATTACTTCTAATAGGTAATTTATATTAGAACCGATAGTCTTCCTATGATAGCGTATAATCTCTAATAAATCTTTCTCTTAAGTGATTTTTTGTAATGATTAAGTTTGACAATCTGTCTGTGGAATGACTGAAATAATTTTGCTAGAACCATAGAGTCAATGGATAATACAATTTCAGAGAATAAGTAACCAATGAAGCAAAAAAGTATTGGTTTGTTTGCAGCGACTTTCTTAAGTTTGGGCTTAATTTCTGCTGGTTCAGCAGAAGCTATTACCTTTAATTTGCATTGGACTGGACAAACTGCAGGCTATCAACTGAAGGGAAGTTTTAGTTACGATGAAAACGCAGTTGGTGGGGATGGAATGATTAATGAAGATGATTTAACTTCCTTTGATATTGCTTTTATTGATCCTAATGGTAATATTTTTAAGGAATTCTTAGATAATCATCTCACATCTCCCGATTTTAACTTTAATTTTGATACTAATACTCAGGAAATTTTACAAACAGGAGCGTCGGATGCTGAGGATGGTATTAGTATTGGTGGTGAAAAAACAGTAGGGCTTAATTTCTTTTCAGCACCCAATGCTATGGCTAACTTATTCCCCGATAATGAACCAAGTCCCCATGTACACTTAACAGACTGGGGTAATGAGTTTCCTGACTTACCTGAAGGGTTTACAAGAGGAGCAAGACCACACTTAGATATTGCTTTTTTTACTCGTACCAGGACAGAAGTTCTCGATGTTCCTAATTCTGGTGAGGAACTAGGACAATTTTTAATAGCAACTCAAGTGCCGGAACCCACGGCAACTTTAGGTTTAGGGCTGTTAGGATTAAGTGCATTATGGGTTAAGAAAAAATCAAGGTGAACAATTTTGATAACACCTTTAGGGGTCATTTCATTTATCATTTAACATTTATCATTTATCATTCGTTTGGAAGTAGGCTTGAAACCTCTCCCAAACTTCTTTCTCCCTAAAGGAAGAGGCTTGAAACCAAAATGTTCAATGTTTAATGTTTAATGTTCAATGTTCAATGTTTGGTCAAGGGCCCTTGACCCCTACGCTGCTTGATCTTGTTAATGAGAACCCCGATAAATGCGTTCTGCTTGTTCTGGGCTAAACTGTTCATATCCTGGTAAAGAAGACCTATTATGACCATTTTGAGAAGACCCATTATGACCATTTTTACCGTTACTGCTTGCTAGGGTGGTTGCAGGACGTTTAAAGGGTGTAGACTCAGGAACATGAGAGTTCGGATGGAAACTATATTCCGGTTCGGTATCTATAATTGAACTTTGAGGGGCAATAAAATCATGGGATGCTCGATCATATTCTAGAACTTCTCCTGTTTCAATGCGATAAATCCAACCATGTAAGGTTAAATTTCTTTGATGCAGACGAGAATGAATAATAGGATAAGTTTGTAAGTTTTCTAGTTGGGTTAAGACATTTTCTGCAACGGTGACTTCTAATAGTTCTTCTCCTTCTAAATGACTATAATTCTCTTTAACCAGTCTGCGAGTAGCTTCTGCGTGTTTTAACCAATCATAAACTAAGGGCATTTTTTCTTGCAAACTATTCAATTTTAACAGCCCTTTCATGGCACCACAATGGGAATGGCCACAGACAATTACTTGTTGAATATCTAATGCAGAAATCGCATATTCTATGGCTGCACCTTCTCCACCATTTGCTGCACCAAAAGGAGGAATAATATTGCCTGCATTACGAATAACAAAAATGTCCCCAACGTCTGCTTGTGTGATTAAATTAGGATCAACGCGAGAGTCGGAACAAGTAATAAAAAGAATACGAGGGTGTTGTCCTTGGGATAATTCTTCAAATAGTTCGCGGTGAGAACGAAAATAACCACTTTGGAATTTTTGTAGTCCTTCAATTAATTTTTTCATGGGAAAAAATAGCTATTTCTACTTAGTTTAAATTCTCCTCTCTTGTTAATTATCTCTTAAATTGGTTATCTTGTATACCGTTTTTCATTTGATTTCTGTAACTAATCCATAAGTTTTAATTACCAAGTTAATAGATTTTATGTGTAGGGCGATGCACTGCCCACCCTACTTTATTATTGATTAACAGTGAGAATTTGTGAAGTTTTAAATCTATCCATCCACCCTTCTAAATAAGCTCTATTTTCTTTTTGTTCTTCAAGATTTGTGGTATCTAAAGGATGAGGTGCTAACCCTTTAATGGCAGCAGTTGTTACACAAAACATTGACTTTTGAAATGTTTGACAAATTTGTACCAATAAGTCATCTTCTTGTCTAAAACTGTGGCGGTAAATTTCGTGTAAATATTCGGGTAAATGGTGTCTCATATCCTGCATTAATAAAGTAGGAGGAATTCCTGCACCACCGACGGGTAAAGGGTCAGCGTATAAGGCACCGTAGGTAAAAATTGCTTGTTCTGAGGGTATTTGGTAGGATTGGGCGTTATAAGAAATGGTTCCGGGGAAAGGGGTTCCTCTAAAAAAGATTGATTCTACATAAGGTACAGCAGTATCCATTAAAAAGGTTAATTCTGCTTGTTTTGGTAGCACTTCATAGACTTTTGCTTTAATTTTTACTTGATAAGTAATTGGTTTTCCTGCATCTTTAACTAAACCATCTAATATGTGTTGAACTACATCAGGAATGGATTTAATTTCACCGTTATCGTAGCGATCAGAAAGGTCTAAAAATATATCGGCCATCACTCGCCAAAATTGTCCCAAACCACTATAATAAGACATCATTCTCATGTGTTCGGGAAGGAATTCTGGAAATATTTTATGCAGGGTTAACATGAAAAAATTATGTTTAAATTTAGCTTGAATAACCTTTTCTATATTGTCTCTAAATTCAGGGGTATCTAAATAAGTATCTAATTCACCTCCTCCATGCCACATCATTGCTTTCATACAGTATTCTGCATATTCAAAATTGGTTCTATTATGGTTCCAATGGCGAAGTAATTTATTAAGAGAAAATTCTCCATTGAAGTATTTAAAGAAGGGAAATAAAATTAGAAATTGATGATCTGCAATATAAATTAAGTTGCGAGAATATTCATCTAAAATAATTCCATAACTTTTAAGAATACCCACCACTTCTATAACGTTTTGGGGTGAGTCTTTGAGTAATGCTTGTCCATTTTCCAAGCGATAGATATATTCTGCTAAGGGATGACGGGAGGGTTGTATCGTTGTGTTAACCATATTCTCTTTATTATTTATTATATACTACTGTCTCATATTTCTATTATTTCATAATTTTCTAGAATTCGAGCAATTTTTTTTTAACAATCATCACCCATTTGATGTCCATAAAAAATTGTTATAAAATCCAAAATAATCGAGATTACACATAATTAAGGATAAAGTCCGACTCTGGTAGAACATTAATTACTAACCAATGTAATCCATAATCATCTTGATAGGGTCTAACTTCAACAAAAAAAGATTGAGAAATATGTATAAATAAAAATTTTGTCTCTGAGATATCCTGCAAACTATTATTTTCTGCTTTTAGATATTTCATTACCTCACGAATTAAGGGATCTTTATTATTAGGAAATTTTTCTTTTCTTGCTATTCATAACTTGTATTAAATCTTAATTTTATTTAGCTTCCATCCAGTTTTTACCGGCATTAATTTCTACTAGCAAAGGAACAGTTAAATTAACAGCATTTTCCATAGTTTTTTTAATTATATTCTCTAATTCTTGCCATTCTTGGGGTGGTATTTCAAATACTAATTCATCATGTACTTGTAGTAATAAGTTGGCTTGATAGTTGTTTAAAATTTCTTGTATTTTTACCATCGCTATTTTAATAATATCTGCGCTTGATCCTTGTATTGGTGCATTTGCTGCTGCCCTTAATAGTTGGGAATCATTATAATTTATCTTGATTTGATTTAGATCAATTGTTTTGGGATCATGTCCACGAAAATAGTATAAATTATCATCAAAAAAGTTAAAGTAACGTCTTCTTCCTAAAATTGTGGTAACGTATCCTTTGGCGATCGCTTCTTTTTTCATACTCTCTAAATAGTCAAATACTTTTGCATATCTTTGACGATATTTATTGATAAATTCTTTTCCTTCTGCTGCGGTTACTCCTACTTCTCTGGCAAAGCGTTGGGAACCCATTCCATAGATAACACCAAAGTTAATTGTTTTACCTAAAGTTCGTTCTTGGGGTGTTATTTCTTCTTTTTCAAATAATAGTTTTGCTGTGACACTATGAACATCTTCTGCATTTTGATAAGCGTTTAATAAGACAGATTCTTGACTTAAATGGGCTAATATTCTTAGTTCAATTTGGGAATAATCTGCGGAAACTAATAACCAGTCTTGTTGGGGGATAAATGCTTGTCTTATTTGACGAGAAAATTCTGTTCTGATGGGGATATTTTGTAAGTTAGGGTTAGAAGAGGAGAGTCTTCCTGTGCTGGTTACAGACTGGTTAAAATTGGTGTGTATTCGTTTATCTGTTTTATCTACTAATTCGGGTAACGCATCAATATAGGTAGATTTTAGTTTAGATAAGGTACGGTATTCTAAAATATAATCGATAATGGGGTGATCCCCTTTTAATTTTTCTAGGGTTGCATGATCGGTAGAATAACCTGTTTTTGTTTTCCTTGATTTTTTACGGTTTAGTTCTAATTTCTCGAATAAAATATGTCCTAATTGTTTGGGTGATCCTAAGTTAAATGTTTCTCCTGCTGCTTCATAAGCGTTCTCTTCTAAAGTTAATAATTCTTGTTCAAGTTGTTTGGATAATTTCCCTAAATATTCTGTATCAATAATAATTCCTGTATCTTCCATGATAGCTAAGACAGCTTCTAGGGGTTGTTCTACTTCTAATAATAGTTTTTCTAGGATAGGAACGGGTTTTAATTCATTTTTTAAGGGTTCTACTAACAAGAATGTTGCATAAGCATCCATTCCACAATATTCGGCCACTTTTTCAATATCTAAATCGGCGATCGTTTGTTTTTTTCCTATTCCTAAGTCTTTATAGTCAAGGGAAGTAATATCCTCTAAATATTGTTCGCATAACTCACTTAATTTATGACTCTTCTCAGGATGCAAAACATAACTGGCTAACATAGTATCAAAAACTATTCCGTCTAAGTTAATTCCCTGATGTTTAAAAATGAGACGATCAAATTTAGTATTCTGGAAAACTTTTGGATAGTTGCTATCTTCTAAAATAGGTCGTAATCTATCTAAAACTTGTTCTTTTGTTAGTTGTTTTCCTTGTTTATGTGCAATGGGAATATAAGCAATATCATTAGTATTATTTCCCCAACAGCAACCAATACCAACTAAATCAGCTTCTCTCGGGTTTAATGCTGTTGTTTCTGTGTCCCAAGCAACAGGAATATCAGCATTAGTAAAGGTTGAAAGTTTATTGACTAATTCTTCTAGCTGTTCTATTTCTGTAATAATCTGAGGGTTAATTAAAGATTCTTTTTTTTCTTCTTCAATGTTATTAATAGGTTCAATTTCAGTTGATACATCAGCAAAAAGTGAAAGTTGATGGGTTTCACTTGTATTAATTGTCTCATGAATTTCTAAAGTAATATTGCCGCCAAAACTTTCTTGTAATTGATTAATCTCTTTGATAAACTTTTTCAGTTCTAAGTTTTCTAAGATAGGTTTAACTGCATCAAAATTAAAACCTTTCAACTCACAAGTTTCTATTTCAAAATCTAAGGGCGCATCGGTAACAATTTTTGCCAAAAATTGAGAATGTTCTGCATCTTTTTTACCTTCCTTTAATTTCTTGTTATTTGCTCCTTTTATAGATTCAATATTGTTATAAACTCCCTCTAAACTTCCATACTCCCTTAACAGTTTAACTGCCGTTTTATCTCCTATTCCCCTAATTCCAGGAATGTTATCAGACTTATCACCACATAACGCCTTATAATCAATAACTTGTGTAGGTTTAATACCCATTTTTTCCGTCACACCATCAACATTAAACTCCGTATAACCTTCACCAGACGAACTTTTTACCGCATTTCTTTCTAAATACAAAACACTGAGATTTTTTTCATCATTAACCAATTGAAAAAGATCGCGATCGCCACTAACAATTTTTACTCGATAACCCCTTTCTGTTCCTTGCGTTGCCACAGTTCCCAACACATCATCAGCTTCGTATCCAGGGGCAGTTATAATAGTGACATTTAACGCTTCTAATAACCGTTGTAAATTCTCAATATCCGGAATAAAATCCTCCGGTGTTTCTTTCCTATCTGCCTTATAATTAACATCAGCTTCGTGGCGAAAAGTTGGTTCACTACTATCAAAAGCAATAGCAATATATTCAGGCTTTTCTAACTTAATCACCTGAATTAAAGAATTAAGAAAACCAAAACAAATACTGGTAGGAATACCAGTAGAAGTTCTTAACGGACCCCTTCTCGCTTTCGCAAAAGCATAATAAGCACGAAAAGCTAAAGAATGACCATCAATAAGCAGTAAAAGCGGTAAATTGAAAGCATTGGACATAATTAAAAGCAATTAAATATTTATGTACTGTAACTGTCGATTTGATTAAAGTTGATGGACTTTACTAAAATATAACTAACAGATTTAATCAACAACACTATCTCTATGTTATCTTCCATTGCAGACTCATCGGTTTCCCAGACACCCACCATTGTTAATCTAGCCAACGGGTTAACCATTATAGCAGAGCAAATGCCCGTAGATGCAGTTAACCTCAACGTCTGGCTAAAAGTAGGATCTGCCTTAGAGTCCAATGATATCAACGGAATGGCTCATTTCCTGGAGCATATGGTCTTTAAAGGCACTCCAAACCTAAAAAATGGCGAATTTGAACAACGCATCGAACAAAGAGGTGCTGTGACTAATGCAGCTACATCGCAAGAGTACACCCATTTTTATATTACCAGTGCGCCCAATGATTTTGCCGATTTAGTGCCGTTACAGTTGGATGTTATCTTTAATCCTATCATTGAAGAGGGTGCCTTTGGACGGGAAAAAATGGTGGTTTTAGAAGAGATACGTCGTTCCCATGATAATCCCACTCGTCGTACTTTTTATCGCGCAATGGAAACCTGTTTTGAAAGTTTACCCTATCGTCGTCCCGTGTTGGGTCCAGCAGCAGTGATTGAAGGGTTAAAATCACAACAAATGCGTGATTTTCATGGGAGTTGTTATCAACCTAACTCAGTCACAGCAGTAGCAGTGGGAAATCTTCCGGTTAAGCAATTAATTGATATTGTTGCTGATAGTTTCGAGAAGACTTATTATCAACAAAAACAAGTTTCTGATTCCTTACAAAACTTTAGTTTTCCTGTGTCTCCCGAGTCACCTTTTCAAGAGATTATTCGCCAAGAATATGAAGACGAACAACTACAACAATCACGATTAATTATGATGTGGAAAGTTCCTGGTTTATTAGATTTACAGGAAACTTATGGGTTGGATGTTTTAGCTTCTATTTTAGGAAAAGGTAAAACCTCTCGTTTATTTCAAGACTTACGAGAAGATAAAAATTTAGTCTCTCATATTAGTGTTAGTAATATGACCCAAAAAGTTCAAGGAATGTTTTATATTGCTGCCAAACTAAAAAAAGAGAATATTCCAGAAGTAGAAAAAATAATCATTGAACATTTGCAAAATATTCAACAAGAATCTATCAAACAAGAAGAATTAAATCGCATCAAAAGACAAGCAGTTAATCGCTTTATTTTTCATAATGAAAGACCAAGCGATCGCACCAATCTTTACGGGTATTATTACTCGCAAATGGAATCATTAAACCCTGCTTTATCTTATCCTCAAATCATTCAATCCTTAACCACCGATGATATTAAAAATGCAGCACAAAAATATCTTAATCCTCATGCTTATGGGGTGACAGTTGTTACTAATTAGAGTTCGGAGTTCGGAGTTCGGAGTTCGGAGTTCGGGGTTCGGAGTTCGGGGTTCGGAGTTATTATTTTAGTAAGTAAATTATTAGGTTTTTATAATTGTTAGTTTTGCTAGTTATCTACCAATTTTTTTAGATCGAACTCTAGCTATCAATTAATAAACTAGCAATAATTTATCTCTCACTGTAAACTATCAATCGGTTAATTAATTCAGGTCAAAAATAATGTGGACAAAAATTTGTGAGCATATCAGTCAAACAACAGGAAAAACCTTTACAGTTGAAAGGCAAAAATCAGTAAGTGGTGGCTGTATTAATCAGGGTTATTGCTTGATTGGTTCTGATATTAAATACTTTGTAAAAATCAATCACGCCTCCAAAGTTGAAATGTTTGCCGCCGAAGCATTGGGACTAAAAGAAATGGCACAAAGCCAAACTATTCGAGTGCCTAAACCCGTATGTTGGGGAATGACAGAACGTTCTAGTTATATTGTTTTAGAATGGTTAGAATTTGGAAGTTCTAATAATACTGCCTGGGAAGAAATGGGCAGAGATTTGGCAAAAATGCACCAATATCAAGGAGAAAATAAATTTGGCTGGAGTCAAAACAATACCATTGGTTCCACACCACAAGTTAATAATTGGACAGATAAATGGTCTGATTTTTTTGCAGAGCATCGTATTGGTTTTCAATTAAAATTAGCCAATAGAAAAGGAGGAAACTTCGGTAACTATAATCAAGTTGTAGATAAAGTAAGACAAATTTTATCAGAAATTAATCCTCAACCTTCCTTAGTTCACGGTGACTTATGGTCAGGAAATGTAGCAGTTACAGACGCAGGAGAACCTGTAATTTTAGATCCAGCCACTTATTACGGCGATCGCGAGGTTGATATTGCCATGACCGAACTTTTTGGAGGGTTTCCGGCTGCTTTTCATCGGGGATATAATGAGGTATTTCCCTTAGATAAAGGGTATAAAAAACGCAAAACTTTGTATAATCTTTATCACATTTTAAACCACTTTAATTTGTTTGGTGGTGGTTATGGTTCCCAGGCTAATTTTATGATTCAGGAAGTGTTGAAAAATTAGATACTCAGCTAAGGTAAGCATTGAAAACCAGCTTGAACGAAATGATTATCTAAGGTTAAAGCTGTTGACAAATTTCTATTTTCCATAACTACAAAAGATAAACAATCTGTCAAAGAATAAGATTTATCTTGATGCTTTTGGAAATAGTACCAACCTTGATAAAATAAATTTCGGTCAACTTCAATCACTTCTATTTCTGGACTCTCCAATAAATTAGAACCAATTTTAATAGCTTCCTCATGAAGATTACGACTATTAAAAAAAGTCACCACTTCATCAAATATATAGGTTGTTGTAATTAGAAATGGTTTGGAAATAACTAAAGTTAACCAGTGTTGTAATACTTGTTGATGAGATTGCTCATTTTCAATTTCCAAAGCAATAAGATAACTGGTATCTAAAAAGTAAGTATTTTTCATAAATTAATATAGATAAATATCATGATTAATAGCAGCATCATCGACATCACATTTTACAGGGTTTTTCCCTAAATCCCAAATAGAAGGTCTATTTTTTACCACAGTAATAATAATTTTTTCATCTTCTTGGGTAACTTCTACTTCTTGACTATCTCCTAATAATTCTTTAGGAATAAATACACCTTTTTCTGTAACTTTTAATTTCATGATGATTACTTGAATAATTCTGTTGATTTGACTAAGAATATTTATAGTGTAGCATTTTTGATTAAAATCTGAGAATCTTAAGATTAGCTTTTTGCTCTCGATGTGAATATAGTTTCTTTGTAAAATATAATCAAGATATTAAACTCTCCCTGTCAGTCATCATGAAAGCTACTGATGTAATTGAACAATACAAAAACGGAGAAAGAAACTTCCAAGGTAAAAACCTACGGGGAGTAAATTTTAAGGGACAAAATTTATCAGGTGCAGATTTTAGTGACTGTAAGATACAAAGTGCCAATTTTAGTAAAGCAAACCTCACTAATACCAAGTTTATTGGGGCAAAAGCTGGACTACAAAAACGATGGGTGATTATTTTATTATTAGTTGTTTTGGTGTTAATTATAATATCTAGTTTTTTCTCAGCTTTATTAGGATATGTTGTATCTGATATCTTCAATTCTGGTCCTGAGAATAAAGTATCAGGATGGACAGGTTTAATTACTATAATTATCTTTTCTATTATTAATTTTCGTAAAAATATGGGAGGGGGAGTAGTATTTTTAGCCGTAGCCGGAGCCGTAGCCATAGCTTTCACCTTCGCCTTCACCGTAGCCAGAACCGGAGCCTTCGCCGAAGCTTTCGCCTTCGCCGAAGCCTTCGCCTTCGCCCTAGCCGTAACCGTAGCCGGAGCCGTAGCCGTAGCCGGAGCCGGAGCCGTAGCCGTAGCCTTCGCCTTAGCCTTCGCTTTAGTCGAAGCCGAAGCCAGACCCGGAGCCTTCGCCGTAGCCTTCGCCTTAGCCTTTGCCGTAGCGTTAACCCTATTTGCCTGTTATCTGGGTGATCGTACCCTCAAAGATGAAACGAGAGATCCTTGGTTACGAAAGATTGTCATTGCTTTTGCTGCTCTGGGTGGAACTTCTTTCTATAGCGCAACAGTAACTGATGCTGACTTCACCGGAGCAACCCTAAAAAATGTCAACTTCAACCAAGCTATATTGACTCGAACTTGTTTCAAAGATACTGTTAAATTAAACTTAGCTAGACCGGGAAATACCTTATTAGAAAATCCAACAGTTAGAGACTTATTAATTAACCCTAGTAGTGGAGAAGAAAAAGATTTAAGCAAAGCTGACTTAAGGGGAGCATATCTCAAAGAAGCTAACTTACAAAGAGCTAACTTAAAAAATGCAGATATCAGTGAAGCAACTTTTGAATATGCAAATTTATCTCATGCTAATTTAACGGAAGTCAATGCAGTTCACACTAATTTTAACAGTGCTTATTTAACCGGTGCTTGTCTAGAAAATTGGAATATTGATGCTACAACTATCCTCGATAATATTGACAGTCAATATGTTTATCTTTTAAACAATGAAAAAGAACGTCAACCCAGTAGTGGGGAGTTTAACCCAGGAGAATTTACTAAATTATTTGAAGAAGTATTTGATACCGTTAACCTAATTTTTGAGAATGGCATTGACTGCAAAGCCTTTATAGAAACCATGAAAACGGTACAAGTAGAAAGCGAAGATACACCCTTAGAAGTTTCCAGTATTGAAAATAAAGGGGATGGGGTTTTTGTGGTTAAAGTGAAAGTTCCTCCCGATGCTCATAAAGAAAAGATACATCAAGATTTTAATGATATTTATCAGCTTAAACTCGAAGCAGTAGAAGCTAAATATAAAGCCCAACTAGAAGCAAAAGAAACTGAAATTACTATCTATCGGCAGCAAAGTAAAGAAAAGATAGATCAAGATTTTAATGAGGTTGATCAGCTTAAACTCGAAGCAGTAGAAGCCAAATATAAAGCCCAACTAGAAGCAAAAGAAACTGAAATTACTATCTATCGTCAACAAAGTATTGATATGATGGAAATAGTAAAAACTCAAGTCAGTCGTCCCATTAATGTAGAGGCAAAAGCCATGTATAACAGTCCTAATAATAGTAAAAATACTACTATTCGTGATATTAACAACTCTGGGGTTTTAAACTTAGGGGAAATTATCCGGGATGTTAATAACACGATTAATCAAATTCCCGAGGGTAATAATAAGGAAAATGAACAATTAAAAGCCTTATTAAAACAATTAATGCAGGCCATTGAAACAGAAAATGAACTAGACGAAGACGAAAAAGTAGAGGCAGCTAATAAAGTAAAAACTATTGCTAAAGCTAGTCAAAATCACGAAGATCAAGGATTACAAAAGAAAGCAACTCGCGCCGTTAAATTATTAGAAACCCTAGCCAAAGGTTTAGGTCCTGCTACCAAATTATGCACCGCTTGTCATAGTATATTGCCTCAAATAGTTACATTTTTAGGGCTTACAATATAAGCAATTTTTGGTTAAAGAAAAAATAAACAATAAGTTTTGTCAGATGGGCAAATTTTTCTATATTATGAGTTGTTAAAATCAACCTATAATTTGCCCACGCTACTGTCTATAATTCAACCTTTTTGATTAGGATATGGGATAGAAAACGAATCTAGCCACAGCTACAAGAAAGCCACTAACTGCCGTTACTAAAATTCCAATTAATGTCCAGATTTGTGCCTTAGTTGAACCTTTTAATTCCCTGACATCTTCATTAAGCTTTTTAACTTCTGTGTCAATTGTAGCCAGTTTAACCTCAATATTGTTTACCTTGTTGTTTACATTTTCTAACTTGGTATTTACCTCTTTAAACTTCTCATTTGTCTCTTTTTGGTTACTATCAATTTTTTGATTAAGCTGTTCATAGTTACTATCAAGTTTCTGATTAAGCCGTTCATAGTTATTATCAATTTTCTGATTAAGCTGTTCATAGTTCCTATCGATTTTGTCCTCAATACGCTTGAGTAATTCTGCTAGGTCATAAGTAACGGCGGTTTTGTCATTCATGAGTTATACTCTTAATATATTGAAATTTTTGCTGTCCTCTAGTTACTGCTAGGGGATTCCTTTTTATTATAACCGACTTATTAGTTAATCATAGAAAATTATTAGGTATGAAACCTCAAATTTTGAGGCGAATAGTTTTGAAAGGTAGCATAAATATCTGTTTCAAAAATAACTTTTGTGCCATAGTGCGCCCTACGTAGAGAGTAACTTCTGACTTCGTTAAACTGCGATCGCATCCCTTTTTATAAGTAAAAAATTAAAGAAATTTCTAGTTCCCTTAGAACCAAAAATAAACAACAAAAACTGATAACTGATAACTGATAACTGGTCACTGATAACTCATAACTCATAACTGATAACTGATAACTGCTGCATTTTATCTTAAAATAATCTAAATAGAACTAAATTGTATTACTATGTTTAATTGGTTTCGCCGTAAAAATAAAAAAGCAGACTCCGAACCCGTTTCAGAACCCACCGAACAAGTAACCACCCCTGAAACCGAGACTAAAACCGAGACTTCTAGCCAAGAAACCACCCAAGAAGACTATTTAGCTTGGGCAAAAACCGCTTATAAAAATATTCAACAAACTCAAACTGCAACCCCTTCGCAACCATCCACAGAAACCCCTCCAGAAACCACACAGGAGGACGTTACCCCCGATCTTGAACCCCAACCCCAGGAAGTTGTTGAAGCTGCCACAGAGACAGAAAAAGAGGAAGTTCCGGCTTGGATGAAAAAATCCGATCGCTTAGAGGCCCTCAAAGAAACAGCATTAGAAACAGCAACAGTTGAAGAAACAACCCCCTTAACCTTCGATGAAGAGTTTGTTTGGTCTGCTAAAGTATTAGCTGCACAAGGTCGGGCCCCCGATGATGTTTCCCAAGAAGAAATTAACTGGTTAAAGCGGCTGCGTCAAGGGTTAGGGAAAAGTCGTCGCGGTTTGGTCAACCAACTGAAATCTATTGTTGGTCAAGGGCCCCTCAACGAAGATGCTGTAATGGAGATCGAAGCCCTGTTATTACAAGCAGATACCGGTCTCGAAGCCACAGATCACATTATTTCTACCCTACAGAATAAACTATTAGAAGAAGCTTTGCCCCCAGAACAGGCCCTAGAATACCTAAAAAGCATTTTACGGGATATGTTAGACCGTCCCTTGCAAAAAGTAGTTAACCCTGGTTTTGCCCCGGAAAAAGGCATTTTGAATATTTGGTTATTAACAGGGGTCAATGGTGCAGGAAAAACCACCACTATCGGTAAATTATCCCATTTAGCGCAACAATCTGGCTACAATTGTATTATTGCTGCTGCCGATACCTTTCGCGCTGCTGCCGTTCAACAAGTGCAAGTTTGGGGGGAAAGAACCAACACCCCCGTTATTGCTAACCCAGGCAAAAATACAGACCCGGCAGCAGTAGTATTTGATGGTATTTCTGCTGCACAGGCCCGTCAAGCTGATTTATTATTAGTAGATACCGCAGGAAGGCTACAAAATAAAAAGAATTTGATGGCAGAGTTAGCAAAAATTCGTCGTATTATTGATAAGAAAGCGGAGAAAGCGCAAGTAGAATCTTTGTTAGTTTTGGACGCAACTTTAGGACAAAATGGGTTACGTCAAGCGCAAGTTTTTTCGGAAGCAGCTAACTTAAGTGGAGTGGTTTTAACAAAATTAGATGGAACCGCAAAAGGTGGTGTTGCTTTAGCCGTTGCCCAACAATTAGATTTACCCATTCGTTTTATCGGTGTAGGGGAAGGAATTGAAGATTTAAGACCTTTTTCTAGTTACGAATTTGTTGAAGCTTTATTAAACGAATAAATGAACTAAAAAACGAGAAAGGTATGAGTAACAAAAATGAAATTCTAGTTACAAAAGGCAGTAATAACGTCTTTGAAGATTTGGGTTTTGATACTCCTGAAGCTACCAATCTGGCCATCAGAGCAGAATTAATGTTAGATTTATGCCAGTTTATTAAAGAGAAAGAATGGACACAAAGCCAAGCGGCTGAATTTTTTGGAGAAACACAACCAAAAATTAACAACCTCATTAATGGAGATATTGACAAATTTAGCATTGATAAACTGGTATTAATGCTCGGACAAGCTGGAAAGCAAGTCACAGTAGAAGTTACACAAAAAGTTGCCTAATGTACCACATAAGACCCCACCGTTAACGGTGGGGTTTAGATTAATTCCAATTCTATTCAATATTTTCTCTAAAATTCAAAAACATCATTACCCCCAATATGGCTGCACAAATTCCAGAAGTTACAGCAATAGGAAATGTATCTAAATGACGCATCATAATAGCAACTAAAGCCCAAATAAAAACCCCAGAATAGACTTTATCTTGTCGGGTAATTCTGATTACAATACCCACAATACCTGCCACAATAATCATAATTGTTGTCCAAACCACATTAGACAACCCAAAACCGCTCCACTTTATCCAAAATAACGCTGATGCAACATTAAGAATAGTAGCAACTGTAATCCAAGCAAAATAAACACTAATAGGAAAATTCACAAACCATTTATGTTCCTTAGATAGAGATTTAAAAGAAATATTTAACTTTAAATAAACTAAAACCAAAGGAATTAAAATTGTGACCATTGCAAAAGTTGAAAGGACAAATAAACGAGACAAAAACAAGAAAACCCAGACAATTTGTGCCAGACTACTAATAACTAAATAGTAACCTAATTTTTCTAAATAATAATTATTTTTATTCTTAGGTAAAACTTGATAAACTCCCAAACTAATTAAACCCAAATAAATCAATCCCCAAATCGCAAAAGCATAACTAGCAGGAGTGATTAAGACATCACCAAAAATAGTATTAGAAATTTCTCCAATAGTTAAATCATTGATTGGATAAATATTAGCTAATACATTAGTAAAAAAAGCAGCTAAAATAGACAATAAAGTAGCCCATGGTCTAACAATATTTTTATCTAATTTCATGATTAATAACTTCAAAGAATGTAAATATAAAAAAGTAGAAGCCAAGAATTAAACTCAATTCTCAACTTCTTTAAACGTTAACACTAATTTCTCAAACAGACTATTATTTTAGGAAGGTTTTGGGTAACTTCTCGCATAGTAATCAGAAGCAACCACCTCCAGAACCTCTCCTGCAGCTAAAAGAGGATAAATGCAATTAAGACGATTTTCCCACACTGTATGGGCAATATCATAATCAGGACAGCTAATGCGGTAAGTATTGCCAGAAACGACCGATAAACGACAACCTCTCGGAAGCAGTATAGATAATAGTAACCGAAGACTTTGGGGACCTAATACATTGGAATCCATTTTACAAGCTTTTTAATATTTTCTTAAGACTTGCATTCTATTGTACAAGGTAATGTCACCAGGATCACACTTAAATGGGGAGTGTGGGAGGGGTGGGGAGTGTGGGATGTGTGGGGAGTGTGGGACGTGTGGGAAGACTAGAAATAACATTAATATTCTGCCCCCCCAGTCTCCCCTTCAAAGTCGGCAATGCCACCCTATCTGATAAAATCAGAATACGAGTTTGTATCTAAAAGTCGCCCCGAACTTAAAATAATTTAGTAAAACCTGATGAGCAAAAACGAACGCCGAGTATTTTTATTAGACTTTGAGAAACCATTATGGGAATTAGAGGCTCGCATCCAACAAATTCGGCAATTAGCCGACGAAAATAATGTTGATGTCTCTGAACAAATTGCTCAGTTAGAAACTCGAGCAGAAAATCTCAGACAAGAAATTTTTAGCAGTCTCACCCCTTCTCAACGTCTACAACTGGCTCGTCATCCTCGTCGTCCTAGTACCCTAGATTATATTCAAGCTATTGCCGATGAATGGTTTGAGTTACACGGCGATCGCGGAGGCTATGATGATCCCGCTTTAGTCGGAGGTATCGCCCGTCTGGGAGGCCGCCCTGTGGTCATTCTCGGCCATCAAAAAGGACGGGATACAAAAGATAATGTGGCCCGCAACTTTGGTATGCCAGCACCCGGAGGCTATCGTAAGGCTATTCGCTTGATGGAACACGCTAACCAGTTTTCCATGCCCATTTTGACCTTTATTGACACTCCTGGAGCTTGGGCCGGGGTAGAAGCAGAAAAATTAGGCCAAGGAGAAGCGATCGCTTTTAACCTCCGACAAATGTTTAGTTTTGATGTCCCTATCATTTGCACTGTCATCGGAGAAGGGGGATCAGGAGGAGCGTTAGGTATCGGCGTGGGTGATAAACTGCTGATGCTGGAACACTCGGTTTATACAGTGGCTACCCCGGAAGCTTGTGCCGCTATTCTCTGGAAAGATGCGAAAAAATCACCTCAAGCTGCTGTCTCATTAAAAATTACTGCTAACGATCTCAAAGAACTGGGGATCATTGATGCCATTGTCCCAGAACCCTCGGGAGCAGCACACACCAACCCCTTGGAAGCAGCCAGTATTCTCAAGAAGAATTTGCTCAATATTTTGGAAGAACTAGCCACTTTAACCCCAGAACAACGCAAAACCCTGCGTTATGAAAAATTCCGTCAAATTGGGGTTTTTATTGATTCAGAATCAACTGTTGCCGTTCATTCATAGTTAAATATCGGGGATCATTAGTAAAACCATTACTTTTTAAGATTCTCGGTTAATAATTGACCAGGAGATGTTATGCTTGTTCAGGTGAAGTTTTGTAACAAAAACATAAAGATTGCCGTAGACGTTACTACAACTCTACGTTAGACCGCCCCTTACCAGAAAAACTAGCAACTTTCTGGGCTAACTGTGGGATAATTTTACAGTGTCAGTTCCTGAAAACTGACTTCCAAGATCGGCAAACTATCTACAACGCTCTCCAAAGTGTTAAGACTGAAATATAGAAAGTATACTGTATCATGGATTCTTCCTCAAGTCAAGCAAATGCCATTATTACTGGAGCAAGCAGTGGTATAGGCAAAGCGACTGCTCTAGCCTTTGCTAAAGCAGGGATAAATGTAGCCTTGGTAAGTCGTTCCCTAAATTCTCTAGAAACGGTAGCTCAAGTTTGTACTCAACAAGGAGTAAAAGCAAAACCCTATGTTATGGACTTAAACGAGTTAACCAAGATTCCAGCAACCATTCAGGAGATTGTGGCTGATTTTGGCGATATCGACATTATAGTTAATAATGCAGGAATGGGCTACACCAATTTGCTGAGGGAGACTCCTTTAGCAGACTGGCAACAGGTGATCAATTTGAATTTAACCAGCGTTTTTCAATGCGTACAAGGGATATTGCCCAAGATGCGAGAGCGCAAGCAAGGAACCATCATTAATGTTGCTTCCATTGCTGCAACTCAGGCTTTTCCTGAGTGGGGAGCTTATTGCGTCAGCAAAGCAGCTTTACTGTCTTTTTCCAAAGTATTAGCAACCGAAGAGCGAAGTCATGGCATTCGTGTGGTGACAATTTCTCCTGGTGCTGTTAATACCCCCATTTGGGATACAGATACTGTACAAGCTGACTTCGAGCGCAGTGCCATGTTAACCCCCGAACTCGTAGCGCAAACTATCCTTCAAGCGGCCTTACTCCCAGCCGAAGCCGTCATTGAAGATTTGACCATTTTACCGAGTGCTGGAACCCTTTAACCCCAAGATCAAAGTTTTTTATTACTATGACAATAGCTTCCTCCAACGGCTCCAACCTTCGTCAGTCTAATGGTTCTAGCGTACTTAACCCCGATTTAGTCGAAAGGGCAACCATTAGACCAGATCCCAAAACCTATAATGGACAAGAAGCAAAAATTCAGGCCACTTCTGACGAAAGCATTGAGAAAATGAAAGAAGCGGTTTACACCATGTTAGAAGCAGTGGGAGAAGATCCTGAGCGTGAAGGGTTACTAAATACCCCAAAACGGGTAGCAGAGTCCATGAAATTTCTGACTCAAGGCTATAATCAGTCTCTAGAGGAGTTGGTCAATGGAGCCATTTTTGATGAGGGACATAACGAAATGGTGTTAGTGCGAGATATCGATTTCTTTAGTCTCTGCGAACATCATATGTTACCTTTCATGGGACAAGCTCATGTGGCTTATATCCCTAACCAGAAGGTGGTTGGGCTAAGTAAGTTAGCTCGTATCGTTGAAATGTACTCTCGTCGTTTACAAGTGCAAGAACGTCTCACTAGTCAGATTGCTGAAGCTATTCAAGAAATTCTACAACCTCGTGGCGTTGCTGTGGTGATAGAAGCCAGTCATATGTGCATGGTGATGCGTGGTGTTCAAAAACCTGGATCTTGGACGGTTACCAGTGCTATGCTTGGTGAATTTGACGAAGAACAAAAAACCCGTGAGGAGTTTCTCAATCTTATTCGTCATCAACCAAAATTCTTCTAAAATCGGGTAATTTGGTAATTTAAGTCACTAGGGGTCAACAGTTGTTGACCTCTAAATAATTCAGTTTAGCTAACACCAACGTTGGAGGAAGCATAAACAGCAACAGTCAATAAACCACCAATTAATAATACAGCCCCAACACCTAAGATAATGTAATTACGTTTTTCGGAGGCACTGGGGGGTTCAGCTTCATAAACTTTAGGTTCTGCTGCAAAGTTGTTTAAACGTCCGCCTTCTTCTGTGGTATAGGGCATAAAAATTCCTCTTATGTACTTTTTAAAATTTTGGTACTCATTTCTTAATATAATCTAAAAAAAGATCACAAACAAGAGGAAGAGGAAAAAACTGAGGGGAAGATTCAAAAAATATTGATTTTTGTAGAAAACTATGTTGTTTTTAGGACGTTTATCAACGCTTAAGTACAAATCCTTAAGCATTGACTCAGAAATTTATTAATTCATTAGTTAAACGCTTAAAAAAAATGAAAAAAGTTCAATTACTGGCAAAAATCGGGGGGGGTAGCCTAATTGCCCTTTTTTCTGTGGCTGCTGTCCCAGAAGCGAAAGCTGCTCACATTGTCGATGTCACAGGAACACCAGGCGCAGGGTTTACCAGATGGACATTTTCAGGTTCAGATACTGCAACAGAATCAAGCTTTTTCCGAAATTTTCCGAGTGCTAATTCTAGCACTAATGCTGACACAACCGAGATAACAAGTCCCAACAGTGGTAATTTTATTGCGGATGCTGGCATCAGTGACCAGTCTTTTGCTGTTGTATCAGGGGCTGCAATTATCACCGCAGGAAGCAATTCTGAAGCATTAGGGGGCATTTTTCTTAATGATGATGGGACCGGTGATGACTTAGGGTTTCGGGCGGTGGGCTCTGACTTCCCCTATTCATTGGGTGACACTATTTCTATCTCTGGTACAGGGCTCTCCCGACATTGTGGTACAAAAAGTATAATAGACTACATACTCAAAATGGTGGGTTACGG